>JAJISH010000197.1 GCA_022848825.1 Thermoplasmatota archaeon | reverse complement strand
ATGCTTATATACACCAGAACCCAATTCGGATACTGGGTGGAGGATGAGAGGAGGGTCAGCCGCTATCGTTTCTCTCCTGCTACTAGCAGGTTTCTTTTCCGTGGTAGATGTCATGGAATGGAATTCCGACGGTCCAAGCTTCCCCCTCGAGGTTTCGACGGACAAGTACTACTACGTGCAAGGGGAGAGCATCGAGATCACACTGCTGAATGTCGGAGACCGCGCCATAAGCTTTGGTTCACCGCCCGACCTCTACATCGTGAGCGCGTGGGGCGAACTCATTGCCGACACAACATGGTGCTATAGGATTTGGGTAATCGTGATTATTGAACCCAACTCGACATACGAGTCCGGCTGGGACCAAGAGTATATGATTTGCGACTGGAATGGCCGGGGGGTCCCGCCCAGTGGTGACCAAGTCCCACCGGGAGAGTACCTTGTCGCTGTGGGAAGCGATTCTGCAGCTTACGGCGGTGAAGGCATGGCCATCTGGGACTCTGTCTGGATAGAGATAGGCCCTGCGCCGCTCAGACTCTCGGCGGATGCAGGCAGTGACCAGGTGGTGAACGAAGGCGATAGCGTCTACTTCGACGGCACTGGCTCTTCAGGACCTAGCCCCGTGGGGACATGGGAAGACGAGTTCGGCGATTCGAGCAAGATTGCCCATATCGAGGATGTTCACGTTTACTCTGGACGAGTGGAACTCGATAACATCTCCTTCTCCGTGCTCCACACGTTCGATACCGATGAAGAATTCGTACTCGAGGATGACGCACCGGAGACATGGTTTGCATGGGATCCGACACTCAAGGCGATGAAGTGGCATTCCTACAGAGGCGATCCCTATGACACCTGGGAGAAGATGGTCAGGGACACGCCCTTCAACGTTACGGACAGGTTCAACTTCCAAGCGAGCGTCGACTATGTCTACACGCGTGCGGATTCACTGTCCGAGGTCTATCCCTTCATAGCGATGAAGAAGGAGAACAGGAGAATCACGAGCAAGACAGGCCCCGCGGACAACTCGCTGCCCGCATCCTTGTATGGTGGGAATCCTAATGACGACCATCACGCGGTAAGGATGTGGGATGACACTGGAGTGAAGAAGGAGCCGCTCAATGTCGTCTACATCGACAGGTTCAACGAGCGGCTTCGGTTCGAGATAGAATACGATTCCGATACGAGAATGCTGACCGCTCAGCTCCTTGACAGATTCGGCGGTTTGATGGGTTCGGGCTCGTCGTACATGCCATCACCTTTCATCCTGTCGAAATATGGAGTCGGATCCATAGCAGACGGCGGTGGTGGCTATTCGGAAGGATGGGCGGACAACATCAGTTTCTCCGCGTTCGGGTACGAGAGCCCGGGGACAGTGGTCTCCGAGGTCATCTCTGCGCCTGAGGGATTCTCCAATTGGGGATTCCTGAACTTGAGCTCCACAGAGCCGTGGGGCACGAGCGTCCTGGTTGACGTCCTTGATGAGCATGGAAGTGTTCTGGTGAGCAGCATCCGAGGCTCGCACTGCCCATTCGATCTGGGTGCTCACTTCGACAACTCGCAGAGGAACATCACCCTCAGGGCAACGATGGAGACGTCAAGGGTCGCGACGCCATATCTGCACAGCTGGAACGTGAGCTGGTTCGTACCCGTGAACCTCTCATACTTCTGGGACTTCAACAACTATGCGGACGGGGACGGGGATGGCAACTTCACGAACGATGTCGACGCAACCGGCCCCACGCCGAGTTGGACCTACGGAGA
>JAJISH010000196.1 GCA_022848825.1 Thermoplasmatota archaeon | reverse complement strand
CGGTACTCGATCCACCATTGATCATCATCTGGATCTCCGGGGTCATAACCGATGTCCGTGACTCGTGTGTGATTGTTCAAGTTCCCACTGGCCTCCGCTCGCCATATGTAGTCATTGTCTGGATCATAACGGTGCGTGAGCGAATTGTTGTAGTAGGTTCCTACGGTGCCGAACTTATAGTAACCGTTACCTCCGTTGAGATCGACAACGAGTTCCTTCCACTCGTCATAGTCGAATTCGAAGAGTATGTCCCAATGGTAGGCCTTGTAGGCGTATTTCCCACCGTGCGTGGGGTCACCCGCGACTCTCATCCTGAGAAACATCCAGTCGTCTACGATGTCTGTGAAGCCGTCGCTGTCACCGTACTCATCGAAGTAGTAGTACTGGACAGATGTGTACCAACCTGGGTTGTTCTCGGGACCGCCGCCCGTGGCGTCGACACCAGATGCGATATCCACCGCGTCTGGGTTGACATCGGCGGGACCGTGTGTGGGATCTGTCTCGTAGGGCTTGTCCTCCCAATCACGGATCCTCTCTCCATCAAAGGTGTAGTTCACCCAGTCGGC
The DNA here is from genome assembly GCA_022848825.1 of Thermoplasmatota archaeon. GTDB lineage: Archaea > Thermoplasmatota > Thermoplasmata > RBG-16-68-12 > JAGMCJ01 > JAGMCJ01. The sequence goes on along the minus strand of JAJISH010000196.1, from coordinate 4,081 downwards.
CTCATTAGGCCAGGATGGGAAATCGCCCTGACCTTCCTCTTGTTGCTGTGCAGCCATTACGAGAGTGCCAAGAATAAGGACAACAACAATCGATATAGACCTGGCTCTCTTCGTCTGCTGTAGAATAGCAGTCCATTTCGTCAAATTAACCCACTCCTCTGCGTCGTTTCGTACCCCTTCCCCCCTTCCAAAGAAAAACCGCAATCCTGCAAGTCCAACTCTAGACGGTCTGCTGGGGCCTTTAGCTGCAATTGACCTACTGGATATATAAGCGTTGCCGGAAAATCACCTGATTATGTACCATTCACCAATCGGTCATACCATTTGTTGTCGAAAGGGGCATGCCGACCGCGTTCGGAAAAGCCTTTTAACGCTGATAGGGGTTATGCCCGTGCAATGGCCGACCTGAGCGTGGAAATCGCGGGCCTGAGACTGAGGAATCCGGTCATGCTCGCATCTGGGATTCTCGGGGAAACGGGGAGCTCACTCGTCCGGGTCGCCGAGGCGGGAGCCGGTGCCGTCGTCACCAAATCGATAGGCGCAGAGCCAAGGGAGGGGTATCCCAATCCGACCGTGGTGGAACTGGAGGCGGGGATTATCAATGCCGTGGGGCTTGCAAACCCTGGCATCGCGGCCTACGTGGACGAGCTCAAGGTGGCGGCACAGGCGGAAGTTCCCGTGATCGGGAGCGTTTTCGGAAAGAGCGAGGGGGAGATGAGCGAGATCGCCATTCTCATGGAGGAAGCAGGAGTGTCGGCGATAGAGCTCAACCTCAGCTGTCCGCATGCCCGCAATGTAGGGGCAGAGCTGGGAAAGGATCCTGAGACCGTGGGATCCGTGGTCTCCGCGGTGAAGAAGTCCGTCCATGTACCGGTCTTCGCCAAGATCACTCCGAACGTCACGGACATCGTGGATGCCGCCCTGGCGGTGGCGAACTCGCGCGGGGATGGCATAGTTGCGATCAATACTGTGAAGGCGATGGCCATCTGTCCAGAAACTGGCAGACCGTTCCTGTCGAACGGAATCGGAGGTCTTAGCGGGCCCGCCATAAAGCCCATTGGCGTGAGATGCGTCTACGAGCTCTATGAAAGCGTCGACATCCCCATCGTGGGCGTTGGCGGGATTCTCACGGGAAAGGATGCCCTCGAGTACCTCATGGCGGGGGCCAAGGCCGTTCAGGTAGGAAGCGCCGCGTACTACCGAGGGATCGAGGTATTCGGGAGAGTCGTGGAGGAGATCGGGCAGTTCTTGGACGAGTACGGGTACGAATCGGTTGGAGATGTTGTTGGGATAGCTCATGACGAGAACTAGGATCGTGAGGGTCGAGAGAACGGATGTCGAGTGCTCCCACACCGTGACCATCCGCTTCCAGGACGAGAGCTTGGCGAGACCGGGACAGTTCGCGATGGTCTGGATTCCCGGGCTGGACGAGGTCCCAATGAGCTTCTCATACATCGGGGATCTGAAGGGCGTGACCGTTCACAACGTGGGTGAGGCCACTGCGGCCCTTCATGATGCGAGCAGGGGGGACAAGCTCGGCATCCGAGGACCCTTCGGCAGGGATTACAGAATCGAGGGCGAGAGCATTCTCTTCGTGTCGGGTGGAACTGGAGCTGCGTCCCTCATGCCAGCACTTGAGGTCGCGATGGGGAACGGGATCAGATCAACGATTGTGATCGGGGCGAAGACCGCGTCAGAGCTGATCTTCGTTGACAGGGCGATAAGTCTTGGCGCGGACGTGAGGATATCGACGGATGACGGGAGCAAGGAATACAAGGGATTCGCGTCCGACCTCGCGTTGCAGGTTCTCCAGGAGGGTTCCTTTGACAGGGTCCTCACCTGCGGGCCCGAAAGAATGATGAAGACCGTCGTGACCGCCTGCTTGGAGAAGGGGATTCCCGTTCAAGTCTCGCTGGAGAGGTTCATGAGGTGCGGCATGGGGATATGTGATTCCTGTTCCTTTGGGGGACTGCATGTCTGCGTAGATGGCCCCGTTTTCGACGGCAAGGACATCATCGAGATTGAGGATTTTGGAGTTTTCAGGCGGTCAGCAGACGGAAGCAGGGAGGTGATTCCGTGAAATCGGATGCGGATATGGAGCTAGAGGGAATCGTGCAACAGGTCATCGATCATTTGCTTGATATGTATCCATCGTGGGGAACGAGTCTCGGTCTCCACGAGTACGACAGCCTCATGCCTGATGGGCGGCGGGAGACGATGCTCGGGCATATCGAGAAGCTGAAGGGGTTCAGGGAGGCTCTCCAGTCGCTCGATGAAACCGGGCTTTCCGAGGTCTTCAGGACGGACAGGCTCATGGCGTTGGCGAACTTCGACCTTGATATCTTCCATCTGGATGAGTTCAGGTTCTGGGAGTCCTCGCCTTCGGGAGCCGGCATAATCGGGGGCCACGTCATGGTCCTCTACATGCGTGATTTCGCGCCGGTCGGAGTCCGGCTCAAGAACATCACGAACAGGCTCAAGGCCGCCCCCAGATACCTGGAGCAATGCAGGAGCCGCATACTTGATCCGGTAAGAATCTGGACGGAGAACGCAATTGAATCGGCGGAGCGCCTCCCCGGGTTCTTCAGTCTCATTACCTCAACGGGAGAGGAGGTGCTGGACGACAGCGACCTTGGGACTCTGAAGGATGCCACCGCTGTCACGGTGGAATCGGTGCAGGACTACGCCTCGTGGATGAAGGACCTACTCCCGGACGCGAGAGAGGACTTCGCCATCGGTCCAGAGAAGTTCCAGAGGCTCCTGGAAATGTCAAGCATTGAGATGCCTGTCGAGGAAATATACTCCCTCGGCAAGAGATACCTCGAAGAGGAGAAGCGAAACGTCGAGGAGATAGCGAAGGAAATCAGACCCGACGCGACCCTCGACGAGGTGAAGGAACTCGTCAAGGGAGACCACCCGAAGGACTTCGAGGAGGCCATGGGACTCTACAGGGAGTCGATCGAGCAGGTGAGGAAATTCGTCGTGGACAGGGACATAGCGACGATGCCTATCTCCGAAACTCTCAAGGTCATCGAAACGCCAGAATTCCTGAGGCACCTGATCCCGCACGCGGCGTATTCATCACCCGGGAAGTTCGAACGGGAGCAACAGGGCGTCTATCTCGTTACGCCGGTCGAGGAGGGAACCGAGATGCTCAAGGAACACAACTACGCGGTGATCGGGAACACATCGGTCCACGAAGCATATCCAGGCCATCATCTTCAGCTCGTCTGCTCAAACGCCAATCCCTCAATCGTGAGAACTATCATTGGAGCAACTGAGACAGTTGAAGGGTGGGCCCACTACTGCGAGGAGATGATGAAAGAGCACGGCTATCAGGACAGTCCAGAAGCCAGATTCATGCAGTCCGTCGATCTCATCTGGCGGGCCGCCAGAATCATCGTGGACATCGATCTCAGCACGGGCAAGATGAGTTTCGATGAGGCCGTGAAGTTCCTGATGGACGAGGTCGGAATGGAGGAGCCTTTCGCACTGGCGGAGGTGAAGAGATACACCCAGAGCCAAGGCTACCAGCTGTGCTATCTCCTGGGCAAGCACCTGATCCTGGAGCTGAGGGATGAAGTCAAGGATAGAATGGGCGCAGAATACTCGGAGAAGTTCTTCCACGACACCATTCTGTATGCGGGAAGCATACCCGTCAAGTTCCTCCGCATGGAGTTCGACAGGCTACTAAAGGAATTGGGACTCTGAGCGTATCTTTATTAGCGAGTATCAAATTGAGGTTCAAATAGCGAGGGAGAGTCATGAAGAGGTTAGATGACCTGGTAAAGAAGGCCCTTGAGTTCAAGGAGAAGGGCCTCAATGAGAAAGAAATCGGGGACGAGCTCCACCTTTCCGTCAACACCGTGACGTGGCTTCTGACGAGAGGGATGAAGGGAGGAGAGCCTCCCAAGGACGTCAAGATCGGATGGAGATCTGTTGGGGTTTACGGCAGCAGGCTCGGTTTCGTGTCCGCAACAATGGCAGACATCATACTCGAGGAGATGGAGAAGAGCGAGGGGGACTTCGATTCCGTCGCGGGCATCGCGATCAACGGCATCCCATATGCCACTATCATATC
>JAJISH010000195.1 GCA_022848825.1 Thermoplasmatota archaeon | reverse complement strand
ACGATCGAGGAGCTGAAGGACGCGAAGGCCGGGATAAACCGCATGGGATGGTGCGGGGAGGAGTCCTGCGGGCACGAGATCGAGGACGTCACGGGCATGTCCGTTCTCGGCACGCTCTACGACGGCGAGGAGTTCGAGGGCGACTGCATCGTGTGCGGGAAACCGGCGAAAACAGCGGCGTACGTTGCTAGGACGTACTAGCGCCTGGAGTAGAGCAGGAGGCCGACTATGCCGAACCCCACGAGGATGACCGTGATGGCGTAGACGCCCACGTTCTCGGGGCGGGTGACGTCCCAGCTTCCGAAGATTATGCCCCACGCGAGGTAGAAGAATATCCCCAGGATCAGTAGAAAGGTGTAGAATGAGACGGCGACGCCGCGCGGGAACCCCGAGCCCTCTTCCTTCATCGGCTGGGTATTATGTAGGCGTGGCTATAAAGCTTTCACTTCTTCGGTCTTTTCGGTTTCTGGAACGTCTGCCTCCACAGCCCGCGGAAGCGCCTCCACTTCCGTTCCATCCAGGGCCAAGTGCCCGGGTTCTCCTCCAGGTGGAACATCAGCGCCAGGAAGAGGAAGAACCCCGCCAGGACGACGAACGTGTAGAAGGGCCACATGGGCATGGGCTCCTTGACGCCGAAGCTCGAGTCGGGGATGATCCCGTCCACGCTCAGGTAGGTGAAGCAGATGTCCCCCTTCCTGTCGGCGGGGTCGCAGGTCGCCACGTTCGTGTCGTTCGTGGCGTCCTCCCACATCTGGTCCGTGAAGTAGCCCCTGGATGCCATTAGGTAGCGCTGCGGCCCTGTCTCATTGTCGTAGTCGAACTCCATCCGGAACCGCACGAAGTAGGTCCCCTGGTCGAAGACCCCACCGCGGACCGTGTGCACGGACGTGTCGATGGTCACCCTGAGCCTCTCGGTGTTGTTCTCCGCCAGAGTTCCGTTGAGATCGAATGGCGGGAACGTGTACCTCTGCTCCTGAGTGTTCCTTATGAGCGGCGTGCTCCAGTTGTCGTCCACGTTCTTCGTCTCCTCCGCCGTCGCGAACATGTAGATGCTAATCGTCAGCGAGATGTTGGTCATGTTGTTCTCGTTGGTGTTGACGACATCGAAGGCGAACGTGCCCGACTCACCGGGAGCGAGCTGGGGCGTGCTGAAGTTGGACATGAGCTTGTTCACACGATCGACGCGAGTCGGGTCGTCGGCTGCCGCTGCGTATGGGAGTAGGAGAATAAGCGAGAGCAAAAGCACGACAGCCTGGAGGCGCATCTGAACTCGATAATATTTCTTTGCACAAATAGTTTGTGAAAGGGCGCTCGCTCGTGTCACGCTTAAATAGGTGAGTGGAAGTGAGTCCTGCGCAATCATGGACTTCGCCCTCTCGGCCTTCGCAGCGATATTCGCCATAGTCAACCCAGTGGGCAATCTCACGTTCTTCGTCGCGCTCACGGAGGGGTACACCCCGGAGCTCAGGAGGAAGGTGATCAACAAGGTCATACTGGTCGCCTCTGTGACGCTCCTCGTCTTCGCGCTCCTGGGCAACTACATATTCGTGATCTTCCACACGTCCATACCTGCCTTCAGGATCGCTGGCGGGATTCTCCTTTTCTCGATCGCTTTCGTCATGCTCTGGGGAGGGAGGCCTGGTACGAAGCTCACTGACAGGGACAGGTCCGAGGCTATGGAGCAGGAAGTCGTCGGGGCGGTCCCGTTGGGGGTCCCTATGTTCGCGGGACCTGGGTCCATCACGACCGTGATGGTCTTCATGGCAGAGGCCTCGTCGCCGACCCTGGACCTTGTCAAGGCCGCGGTGATAGTGGCGGCGATATTGGGAACGATGGCGGCCTCCTATGTGCTCCTCATGTACAGTGACAGGATCACGAAGAGAATGGGACGCATAGGCGCACTCGCATTCTCGAGGATAATGGGTCTGATACTCGCGGCGATCGCCATGCAGATCATTCTCGTTGGCGTGTTCGGTGCCATAGAACTTTTCGGCTAGGTTCGCGGGGCGCACCGACAGTAACCCTATATCACGGGAGCCCGATTCCTGTCCGTGCGTGCGCTTCGCGTGGCTAAAGAGGCGGCCGAGGAGGCCAGGTTGGCTCTTCGGGAGTGCGGAGCGGTCGATAGTACGATGAGGATAGTCGAGCGGGACGGTGCGGTGATGATCCCCCTCCTGCGAGATGACTTCGAGCTCCCCGGCATCGAGGGCGAGATCGTGGAGATGCCCTCCTTTCCGCTCATCAAGGTACAGGAGAGACCGTTCCATGTCATCGCGAACAGTTTGGACCTGCCCGCGTCCGCCAAGGAGAAGCTCCCGCGAAGGTGGGAGCTCATCGGAGACGTGCTCGTCCTGAAGCTTGATCCCTCGCTTGGGGAATATGACCAGGATATCGCCAAAGCATACGCCCGAGTCCTGGGAGCGAAGTCGGTCCTCGAGGACGTTGGCGGCATTGGCGGGGAGTTCAGGGAGCCAGACCTCAGACTGATGCTGGGCAGCGAGACGACGACGGTCCACAAGGAGAACGGGGTGCTCTTCAAGCTGGATGTGATGAAGGTCATGTTCTCATCCGGGAACATACACGAGCGGATACGGATGGCGAGGATATGCAAGCCGGACGAGACCGTCGTGGACATGTTCGCTGGGATAGGGTACTTTTCGCTTCCGATCGCCGTTCACTCGAAGCCGCGCAAGGTCTACGCGTGCGAGATCAACACGGCCGCCTTCAGCTATCTGGAGGAGAACATCCGTCTGAACCGGGTGCACGAGGTCGAACCGCTCCTCGGTGACTGCAGGGACGTTGCGCCCGAGGGGGTCGCTGACAGGGTCATAATGGGATATCTCTGGGGGAAGGAGTACCTGGGAAAGGCCATGAGAGTGGTCGGCGAGAAGGGCATCATCCACTATCACGAGGCGTGCCACACGGATGAGATGGCAGAAAGACCGGTCAGGATTCTCAAGGAAGAGGCACACGGAGAAGGCCGCAGAGTTGAGAATGCCATTGTCAGGAGAATCAAATCGTATTCGCCAAACGTCTATCACGTTGTCGTGGATGCGGAAATCCGATAGCTCATTCCCCTGCGCATCTGGATTCAACGCTCGATGAGAGGACCACGGCACGTTGATGACTTCGCTGGCAAATTCGCATTCGCTCGATGCCCAGAGCAGTATGACCTCATACTGCGAACCAGATGTCAAGTTCTCAAGCGTGAAGAAGTCCCCTCCAGTCAGCTTGCCATCGCTCGTCAAATCGGTGAAGTTCAGGT
>JAJISH010000194.1 GCA_022848825.1 Thermoplasmatota archaeon | reverse complement strand
CGGTGCAGGGAGCGATTGAGGATTGCGATTGCTTCGTCGTGATACTCACAGAGGAGAGCATCAAGTCTCCTTGGGTGAATCAGGAGATCGGCTATGCCTGTGCGGTGGAAAAAATCATGCTGCCTGTCTGGGTTGGGAACGTCAGAGTCCATATGTCTGGCATGATTGCTGGCATCAAAGGTGTCAAATCCCAGAGGAAGGACTTCCCCAAAATTGCGGATAGTATTCTGAGGTTCCTCATCCACCACTTCAGCATCGATTCCTTCTTCGTTCTATGCGAGGAATGTGGAGACGAGGTGGAGTGGGACTTGCCACATGATGACGATATGTTCAGATTCACCCAGAAGGGTGAGCCAATGATCTGCAAATGCGATAAGTGTGAACATGAGAACGAAGTTAGCCCACTAACGTTGCTCACTAGCAGCCGGTCGGAATGAAGCCTCATCCCCACAATACCCCCCCTCGTCCTGTGACGCTTCCCAGCTGGGCATCTGTCAGATTTCCTGGGAACGATTGACGCACTCTCTGTCGGCAAGGGGATCATCGAAGGCGGCGGCAGGTTCCAGCCCTTCACCTACGGAGAGATTCCCTTTCCAGACTACACTCTCCTGCTTCGATACGATGGACACAGTGGATAGTCGCCGTCGCACGTCGAATCTCTAGCCAGTAGCTATGTAATCGGAAGAACCTTATTCTGGAGTCTCCATGGTCATGGGCACTGAGAGGAGGGATAGTCTTGCAGAAGAAACCGAATTATCGAGGATGGATCGCAGGTCTTGTGGTGATCCTTGTGGCACTCTCATTGGCTGGTGCATATGTGATTGACCTTCCAGACATACTCTACCAGCTCACAGCATTAGTCCTCGGTGCGGTCATCGCGGCCTATCTGACAACCACAACCTATGATTACATCAGCAGATCGACACAGGAGAGAGAATGGAGTCGCAGTATCCATCTGGAGACTTGGAAGGACATCTACAGGCCAATTTACGAAGACGTAGTGGACTACTCCGAGGCGGTGAGGACATTTTCTCGTGCCCAGGCGACGGTCTGGACTCCCGCGGATTTCACACCAAAGGAGACAATACTCGGAATCATCAATGCAGACTACCTTGACCATGTGAGGGGGCACAAGAAACTCCTCGACCGCTACAACAATGCCCAGAACCGCTATGACAGCGCCATGTACCACTTGGTTGAGTCGTATTACAAAGACCTCTTCCCTGGCAAAAGTGTGCATGAATTCGTTGGCATACTGAGGGTAGAAGGAAGGTTCCTCGTAGGGATACACACGGTCATGACCGTGTGGAACAGGAAGAGATACGCGGAGTGTTACAAGACCTACGCAAAGGACTTCCCCGACCTGAAGCAAAACCTGGGAACAGCACTCAGCACTGTCAAATCAAGAGTCCAGGGTCTTGCAGAGACTAAGGAACTTCTCTTGGCGCAATCTGCGCTCATGAAGGACATCGAGACGTTGATAGGGCTTGCGGAAGAGGCTATCAAGAAGCCGTATGAGATTGCTCGGAGGGAAGGAGTATGACCTTGGGAATCTCAGCAGACCCCCTATTTCGCGGCGCTCGGCTTCGCCTCTACACACCCAGACAGGTTATCCGTCGCCATCCTCGACCCTCTTGAGCGCCTTCTTCCTCTCATCGCACTTTTCCTCGGATTTCTCTATTGTCCTCGTCTTGATGGTGTAGAACACCGCAATGAGACTAATCAAGGTCATGGAGAGGCAAAGAATGACCATTACCAGCCGAGTATAATAGTGGTCCAGAGGAATGAGCCAGTGGAGTCCTGTCAAGCCAAAGCCAACTATTGCTCCAAAGAGAGTTCCAGTAATCCCCACGATCAGAAGATACCACGTGAAGCTACCAGCGAGGCCAAAACTGTATTTTTCCTCCAGCCAAAGACAGTGATAATTACTGACCCTCTCCAACTGCCTCTCCGTAGGTTCGCTCTTATTTGAGAGCATTTCTTCCAGCCTCTCCAAGCGGGTCAGATCGGCGGACCAAGGCCTCCTTTCACCAAGTAGGAGAGCGAGGACCCCGATTGACAGGAAAACTCCAATCAGACCGACCAACAGACCTATCCACTCTTTCCCTGTCTCTGTCCCATGCTGAGCGAATGTGTATATCAACCCCGTAACAGTCGCAAAGTAGACACTAAGGATCGTCGTCTGAACAGTCGTTCTGTGCCTGAAGTCCTGCCAGGTCTGCTCATATTCTGCACGCAGACTATTCATGACACCATCCCCTCCCTCGTTCACGTTAATCAACCCCCACAGCTTCCCTGCATCTCGATATCCCTGAGCGCCTTCTTAAGCCCTTCTCTGTGGGCCCACAATTGCCTCACCCTCGGAATTCGCGGCGCTCGGCTTCGCCTCTACGCTCAGACCCTCAAAAAATCGCGCGCTTCTCTCTCACTGTCAAGTTTCTGACAACCTAAGGTTCTGAGCATCACCATCTGGCTCATCGAACCTAGCACTCTATGCCCAATGCGAGGTCCGTCTTCTTCATGCTCTTCATGTTGTCCTTCTCGATTTCCATCATGGCCCTGATCGCGTCCACGTTCTCGGGCACGACATCGGACTCCTGATGGATTGCCTGGTAATAGTAGAGCGAATCGCCCACCACATGGGTGCCGTCCCGCCACACGGCTATCTCGTACAGGTCCGTCCTGTTCCTGCACATGTCCTTGGCCATCTCCATGATCTGGGCCGTGGATTTGATTCCCTCCTCCCCCTCAACGAAGAGGATCCTCGGGGAGTCGTCCCACACCTTGAGGACATCATCTGTGCTGACCTCCCGCTTAAGCCTGACCATGAGGGAATGGAGATGCATTATGGTCGTCGGGACCTTCACCGCGGTCGTCTGGATGTTCAGGTAGGGCATGACCGTCTGCACATCGGGACCGTGGTGTGACGGAACCTTGAGCACGGGCTCCACCGCATTTATGGGGCCCCTCTTCGTATCCCAGGGATCTGCTCCCCGCCTGATCATCACGGCCATGAC
>JAJISH010000193.1 GCA_022848825.1 Thermoplasmatota archaeon | reverse complement strand
AAGGACTGTCCTCCGCAGCGCCCCCGCGCTTGTCGAATGAACCCGGCTGGAAACGCGGTGCTGTTCCGGGGTATAATCTCGTGGTGATTATAATTATATGGCGTCTACATGTAGTTTTTCCGAAAGAACCTAATAGCTCAGAGGGCATTGTCCCCGCCGTTGGGTGAGGGAGATGGTGAGGAAGGACTATCACAAGAGATACTACAAGAAGAAGTACCTTCTGCAGATCTGTGACAGAATCCTCCTGTTCCTGGACTATTATGTCGGCATCTACGATCAAGCGGAGCTGCCCCTCACACTCACGCAGTCAGGAATCGCAGACGCCCTCGAGATAAGGAGAAGCCAGGTGTCTCAGGTCATAGGCGGACTCTTGGAGAACGAGTTCATCGGCGGGGAGCTGAGGCACGTGCAGAGAGGGAAGAGACGGAGGTTATGCTACTTCCTAACGTCTCGCGGAATGGACCGCGCGCGGGAAATCGAGACGGGGATAGGAGGCGGGCAGATAGAGCTGCTCAACGCCCCGGGTGGGAAGAGGACTGTCAGGCTTCGGGAGGTCCCCGCCATTCTCGCGGACGGGTCCACGCTCCTGGACATCGTGACCCACACCCGCAAGTCAGCGTTCGACGTGGCGGAATACCAGAAGAAGAGGATGAAGAAGAGAAAGCTCGTCGCATCGGGGCTTCCGATGCTCCACAGGTTTTTCGGCAGACGGAAGGAGCTGACGCGGGTCGAAAGTTTCTTGAGTTCCAAGGAACAGCGTATTCTGGCAATTCGGGGAATCGCGGGCATCGGCAAGAGCACGCTCGCGGCGAAGGTCATGAAGAAGTCGAAGGGCAAGACGAATCTGTTCTACTATCAGCTCAAGGACTGGACCACGCTCCGGGGCCTCCTTCTGAGCCTCGCCAAGGTCCTCAGCGAACTGGAAAGGAATGACCTGAAGTTCTACTTGGATTCGAACAAGGAGATAGACCTGGACGAGGTAGGACTCGTTGTGGAGGACTGCCTGCGCGGTCTGGACGGGATGATTGTCCTGGACGACTGTCAGTTCGCCAGGGGCAACGTACTCAACTTCTTGGAATCCGCCAAGGGATTCCTCGGAGCCTCCAATGGATTCAAGATGATCGTTCTGGGCAGGCGGATACCGCCGTTCTACGACACCAGGGACGTGAGCGTCAAGAAGCATGTGGTCGAGATGGAACTGGGCGGACTCGGTGCGAAGGATTGCAGGGAGTTTCTGTCCTCGCGCAAGCTCCCGAAGGCCGAGTTCGACGAGATCATCAAGAAAACGGAAGGTCACCCCCTGTTCCTGGAACTCGTGGACTCCTCTGCACAGGTCGTCACCGGCGACGTGAAGAGGTTCCTCAGGCAAGAAATTACTTCCAAGCTGAACAAGAAAGAGAGAGCGATACTGTCAATCGCTTCAGTCTTCCGAGAACGAGTGAGTACCAGTGCGCTCTTTGCCGAGGAGAAGCTCGACCACGACATGATAGACTCCCTGGTCTCTCAGTCCCTCCTTTCTGAGGGCGCTGACGATAAGTATGTGATGCACGACGCCCTGAAGGAGTTCTTCTACGGTCAGCTCTCGGAGCCCAAGAGGTCTGAATACCATTGCCGGGCTGGTGAATACTACTCCGATTTCTCTGACCCGGGATCGGTCCTGGAGGCTCAATACCACCTTGTGAAGGGAGGCCTTTTCGAGCGGGCCGCAGAGCTCATGACACTGCATGGAGAGAGTCTCATCAGCGAGGGCTTCTCAGAGGACCTGCTCGAGATTCTCGAAGCAATGGAGGATTCAGATACTTGGGGTCCATTCGTG
>JAJISH010000192.1 GCA_022848825.1 Thermoplasmatota archaeon | reverse complement strand
ACCTTGACGAAGATGATGATGATGACGGTCTGACGGACGCGGAGGAGGCGGCCCTGGGAACGAGACCGATAGACCCAGACACGGATGATGACGACTACAATGACGACGATGATGCGTTCCCGCTAGACAACACCGAGTGGAGCGACAACGACGAGGATGGGATAGGAGACAACTCTGATGACGATGACGACAACGACGGTCTGACGGACGCGGAGGAGGCCGATAAGGGCACTGACCCGACGCTGGCGGACACAGACGGGGACGGTGTCGACGACATGGAAGATTATGACCCGCTCGACCCCAGCGTTTGGGATTCGCCTGCAGAATCCTTGGACCCAATGATATGGGTCGTTCTGGCCATAGTCATCATAATAGTCGTCGTGATAGTGGCTGTGACGCTATCGAGCCGTAGAGCTCCTCCAGAATGATCGCTCACACCGTGCGGTCAAAGGACTATCCAGGTGTCCACTGATGTCGAGTGCATCCAGTAACCGTATCCAGTGACCATCAAGTCTGAGCCTGCAGGTGATATGTCCCGCAGGAGATGTGGCGTGGCCGCAGGGTCAAAGGCCTCGGCCTCCGACACATCTGTCACAGACATCACGTTCTGTATGGTGTACACGGGGCTGAAGGACGGGAATCCGACAAGATTCCATCCTTTCTTCAGATCGACATTGGTGGATGTCGGAACCAGACCGGCAACCACGAAGTCGTCCGGTACTGGCGTGTACAGCCAGAATCCCATGGTTCGATCGAGGGTCCCCAGGTCATTGATGTTCTGTCCAGCGTCATAGCTCTTCCAATGGTCGGCCAGATCGGCCGCATCGTAGTAGACAGCTCTTCCCGAGGCGACCGTCTGTAGGACCGTTCCCGCAGAAGTGTCCATCGGGGCAAGTGGGAAGGAGACAAGATTCCATCCGGCCGAAAGAGGCCTGACGAACTTGCCAGCGACTTCTGACGACTGCGTAACTTCCTCGCCATCATCTGCCCAGACATAGAAGAAGTAAGTGTTCGGGTCACCGTCGCCACATCCCATGCATGCCCAGGAATATGTCGCCGCTCCGGTTGCCGGCTTGCTGCCGACATAGCTCTGAGGGCCACCCAGAGTCGGTGAGGTGTAGACGTCGTACTCCACGACATCGTTGAAGCCTCCGCCATCATCGGCGGAACCAACCCACTCCAGTGTCACGTCCGAAGAACCCCCACTGAGGTGCGCTCCCGTGAGTAGTGGCGGCTCTGGCGGGAAATTGGGTGTTCCGATTCTGAAGAGTCCAGTTTCGTCACAGGACTGCTGGCCGTTCGAGTCTCGGGCACAAATCCTGACCTTGCAGTCGCTTGACGAGACCGCAGGAACAGACCAATAGTGGGCTTCATCGTTAACATCTGCTGAAGTGACAGGATTCCAAGTGAATCCAGCATCGGTGCTGTATTCGATGTCGACTCCGTCCACGGCGATCTCGACGTCATGTGCGGACCACTCGATCGTGTACCCAGTCTCACGGATGACGAGACTGCCAGCGGTAGGCTGTGTGATCTGTATTATTGGCGGCGCAACTCCATCCAGCCAGTAGACGGTGTTCTCCATCACGGCTTCGGCGTTCGCGTCCGAGGGATATGTGTTGGTCCCTTCGAAGTAGTCGAAGGATATGTAGACGACCCTCGAGTCCACATCGTGTGTTGCTCGAAGGCCTGCAGTGTTCGTTGTCCCGGTATAGACCAGAATCTGATCGGCCCCCAAGCCCTGAGAGATGCGACTCGGGGAAGAGTCGAATACGTCGAGAGCAGTCAACCCGTTGGTTATCGGATCGGCCAGAACCCCTTCCGCAGTGGTCTGAGGAACACTGTCCGAGACGAAACTCGCATGAAGATTGGTCAGCATCCAACTGCTCCAGCTCCCGCCTTGGGCATCCTGACCGATGTCTTCACCGGTGATGAACAGGCTTCCTCCTGCTCCGAGGTACAGCTCCAGATTGGTCCTGTCGGTCAGAGAGAGAGTGGTCGTTGCCTCCCCTGTAAACCACACGAGAGCGCCGTACTTCGCCATGTCACCCAGGACCGGCATTGTCCTGAGGTTCTGATTGTTGTTGTCTCCGATTTCGAGCGTATCCCATGAATCGTATGGGATTCCAGTCTTTGCCATTACATCTTCGAACTTCTCGTAGCCATCGTCCACTACATCGGTGTTGTCCCCGTTGACGAGCAGAACGGTGGGCTCGACGAAATCGAGGGTCTCGGCCTGGAGCACAGGGGCGTGGTAGAAGTCAA
>JAJISH010000191.1 GCA_022848825.1 Thermoplasmatota archaeon | reverse complement strand
TATATCCCTTTCAGCCATGGGTCATAGAGGGCCTTTCCACTCCGCCCGCGAACCCTCTCGGGATATCGCAGACGTGCGTCCGGTTCAACGACATCGACAACGTCGGGAAGACCGGCCAACACTTCACCATGTTCGAGATGATGGCCCACCACGTGTTCAACCGCAAGGGCAAGCACGTCTACTTCAAGGAGCGGACCGTGGAGCTGTGCCACCGGTTCCTCACCGACGACCTGGGCGTCCGTCCCGGGGACGTGAGGTATGCGGAGGCCTGGTGGGAGGGCGGCGGGAACTCGGGCCCGTGCTTCGAGGTCCTGCTCGGCGGCGCGGAGCTCGCCACGCTCGTCTTCATGGTGTACAGGGACGAGAACGGCAAGCGTATCCCTCTGGACACGAAGGTTGTGGACACAGGATACGGTCTGGAGAGGCTCGCCTGGCTGTCCCAGGGGACGCCGTCGGCGTACGAGGCCACGTTCGGACCCTTCCTGGAAGCGATCACGTCCGAGGCAGAGATACGCCCGGACCCGAAGATGATGGGAGAGTACAGCAGGCTCGCCGGGATGCTGAAGGCCGAGCGGGGGCTGGACATCACCGAGCTCAGGAAGGAGACGGCCAAGCGGCTGGGCATCCCGTACGACGACCTGATCGAGCGCGTTCAGCCGATGGAGCACGCCTACGCTCTCTGCGACCACGCGAGGGCCCTGGCATTCATACTCAACGACGGCGTCGTCCCGTCCAACGTCAAGGAGGGCTACTTCGCCCGTCTCCTAGTGAGGAAGGGCACGAGGTCGATCGACGCGCTCGGCCTGGACCTGTCGCTCTCCGACGTAGTCAGCATGCAGATCGATCACATCAGGAACGATTTCCCGGAGCTCGCAGACAACCGCGAGGGCATTCTGAAGCTCGTGGAGATCGAGATGAAGAAGTTCCGCGATACCCTGACGAAGGGCCGCAGCATCGTCCGAAGCCTGGAGAAGAACCTCACCGAGAAGGGGGGCAAGATAGGCACGAATGAGCTCGTGGAGCTGTACGACTCGCACGGGCTGAGCCCCGACGTCGTCAGCGATTTCGCGTCCTCGGAGATCCAGGTGCCAAAGAACTTCTATGCCGAGGTCGCCGCCCGCCACGAAGGCGAGGCCCCGCCGGAGGAGGTGAGCATCTCGCTCCCAGAGGGTCTGCCGGGCACGAGGACCCGCTTCCACGAGAACAAGAGGAAGAAGAGGTTCCGGGCGAAGGTCGTCGCGGTCCTGGAGAACGCGATAGTGCTCGACCAGACGTACTTCTATCCCGAGGGAGGCGGTCAGGAGGGCGACAGCGGGGAGATCGGCGACACGCAGGTGGTCGATGTCCAGATGGCCGGCAACGTCGTGCTCCACCAGTTCAAGGGGAAGACGGACGTGAAGAAGGGCAAGTCCGTGATGTGCTCCATCGATTGGGAGAGGAGGCGAAGCCTGATGCGCCATCACACTGCGACTCACATAGTCAACGGCGCGGCCCGCCAGGTCCTGGGATGGCACATCTGGCAGGCGGGTGCGCACAAGAGCGAGGACATGTCCCGCCTGGACATCACGCACTACCAGAACCTGACGCAGGAGGAGTTCGAGAGGATCGAGAGGATGGCGAACCGGGCCGTGCTCGACGACCTCAGGGTCACGGCGAAGACCCTGGACAGGGACGCGGCCGAGAGGAAGCACGGGTTCAGGCTCTACCAGGGAGGATGCGTTCCCGGCGGGAAGATAAGGGTTGTCGACGTCGCCGGGTTCGACGTCGAGGCCTGCGGCGGGCTTCACTGCACGCGCACGAGCGAGGTCGGGTTCATCAAGCTGATCAGGACGAGACGGATCCAGGACGGCGTCCTCCGTCTGGAGTTCGCGGCGGGAAGGGCGGCAGTGGACTTCGCGATGGGACAGGCGAAGACGATACGGGAGTAGTTCCTTAGATTGGTGTGTATGATTATTACGTTTTTTATGAGAACCTGTATTTTGGTGTGGGCAATTCCGCCGATCCGGATAACGTACCGTTTGCTTTGAGTGAAAACGGTGA
>JAJISH010000190.1 GCA_022848825.1 Thermoplasmatota archaeon | reverse complement strand
CGAAGAACGTCGATGATATGCTCGCTGGCGTGGACCTCGTCGTCGACGGCCTCGACAACATGAAGACGAGATTCGTCGTCAACGATTACTGTGTCAAGAACGACATACCGTTCGTCTACGGCGGCGCCGTGGCAACATACGGAATGACGATGACGATCGTCCCCAACAGGACGGCGTGCTTCGAGTGCCTATTCCCATCCCTGCCGCCCGCCGGGTCAGTGGCCACATGTGAAACTGAAGGCATTCTCAATACGGTCCCCGCGACGGTGTCCTCGCTCCAGGTCGCCGACGCAATGAAGCTCATCCTTGGAGGGGAAGTCGGAGGCAAGCTCTTGACGTACGACGCCTGGCTGCGCGAGATCAATGAGATGGACATCTCCAGGAACGAGGATTGTCCTTCCTGCGGGAGGAAGGAGTTCCGATACTTGACCGAGGACGATGCCGATCTCGTTGTTTCGCTCTGCGGAACGAACAGCGTTTCGATCAGTTCGAAGGGGACGGAACGCATCGACTTCGACTCCTTGGAAGCCCGCCTCGCGAAGGTCGGGGACACACGCAGGGGAGAGGACATCCTCCAGTTCGCCGTCGATGAATACAAGATGACGATCTTCCAGGACGGTCGGGTGCTCATATCGGGCACAGGGGACACCGCCAAAGCCAGGTCGATGTATTCCAGGTTCATAGGAGACTAGATGCGATGAAGCTCATCTCCCTTCTGTCCGGAGGCATAGATTCTCCGGTCGCCACGTACCTGATGCTGCGAAGAGGCGATCAGTGCTTGGCTCTCCACTTCGACAACCAACCCTTCACCGATGAGAGCCAATTGGGGAAGGCGAAGGACCTGGTGAGGTGCTTGCAGGAGTATTCCAGTGAGGACATCCCTCTGTACATCGTCCCTCACGGAAAGACGCAGATCGAGTTCGCCCGAAATGCCATACGCCGGTTCGGGTGCGTCTTCTGCAGAAGGATGATGTTCCGCATCGGCGAGAGGATCGCCAGAAGGGAGGGGTGCGAAGCGTTGGTCACCGGCGAATCCCTCGGTCAGGTCGCTTCACAGACGCTTCCCAACATCGTCGTCGAGGAGGAAGCGGTCGACATCCCCATCCTGAGGCCGCTCATCGGATTCGACAAGCTGGAGATAGAGAGAATCGCCAAGGAGATCGGCACGTACGAGATCTCGATCAGACCCGGGCTCTGCTGTACGATTGTCCCAGATAGGCCAGCGACGATCTCTGGCATCGAAAGGATCAGAGAGGAAGAGATGAAGGTGGGTGTCGAAGAGCTCGTCGAGAACGCACTGGCGGAAATGGAGGTCCAATGACCTTCTATCTGCTGGAGCCTTGCAGGACGTCGGCAGGTTTCATGTCAACACTGAAGGGGGAAGTCAGGCTGGACCTCGGGAGGACGGCCTCACTTCTCAGAGACGCGGACTACGAGGTCACCGACGCCGGCCCCCTCCTCGTCGTCAAGAAGGAAGTCGAGCTCACGCTGTACCGGAACGGGAAGACTATTGTGAAAACGAACGACAGGGAGGAGGCGGAGAGGTCTGTGAGCGAGATCTACTCCCTCATTCTTCCGGAGCGCGGTGAGACTAGATGAAAGCTGTGCTGGACTCCTCGGCCCTCCTCGTCGGCAAGTATCCAGAGATGGAAGAGATGCTCACAACGCCCGATGTCATTCGAGAACTGGAGAAGAAGGGAATGACATCCGAGCTCCGCTCCTTCATCGAGGTGAAGCTCAGGGTCGCTTCACCGTCGGAGGAGGGAATGGAACGGGTGATGGAAGCATCCCTGGAAAGCGGCGATTCCGAGAGGCTGTCACAGACGGACACTGGACTCCTGGCGCTCGCGCTGGACGAGAAAGCGACCATCCTCACCGACGACTACTCGATCCAGAATCTCGCCATGGTGTTGGGAATCGATTACAAAGGTGTCATGTTTCCAGAGATCACGAAGAGAGTGTCCTGGCGGTATCGATGCGTGGGCTGTGGAAGGAGATACGAGGACCACTCTGAAGTCTGCGAAGTTTGCGGTTCAAGGTTGAGAACCTACAGGAAGCAAGAGGAGAACATAGAAAAGCAGAAGTAGTCGTTGGACTTGGTGAGAACTAGGCTCAGAGAGCATCAAGGGTCTGAAGATATGAGACTCACATTCGTGTGGCAGGACTGTGTTGTGGTTGGGAGCAATGGTACGAATCTGATCGCCAATCCTTGCTTTCCCAGTACGCAGAAGGCCGTCAGCCTTGACGATCTTCCCCGCCTCGATGGAATAATCGTAACGCATCCCGGAGTGGACACACTCTCATGGCAGGTCCTGGAGCCAGTGAGAAGGACCATTCCCGTGGTTTGTCCCCGCGGAACCGAGAAGAGACTCAAAAAGCGCGGGTTCGTGAACGTGTACGAGGTCCAGCCGGGAAGGGCCTTCAACATCGGGGACACGAGGGTGGTGACTCTCCCCTCCAAGCATACGAGGGAGTCCTTTGGTGTACTGTTCTCCTCCGCCAAGAACGTGTATTTTGCGGGTCCGACTCTCCTCTTCGAAAAGATGGCCGCGATCGGAAACACGTATGAGATAGACCTTGCACTTCTGCCCGTCGGCGGGAAGATCCGTGGAGGACGCAGCGTGATGGATCCAGACGAGGCCGCGGACGCGGCGGCCCGCCTGAAGGCCAAGTCCGCCGTCCCTATCCACTGGCACCCCGCTCGCATCGGGGGAAGCGAGGTTCGACCCCCTGGAACCCCCGAGGAGTTCCAGAAGGCGGTCAGAGAGAGGAAGCTGAGGACCAGAGTGAGGGTCCTCCGGCCGTCGGACGCGATAATAATCTGACTACTTACTCGCCGTATCTCCTCTGTCTCATCTGGTAGGACCTTATCGCCCTCAGAAAATCCAGTTTTCGAAAGCCAGGCCAGTATACGTCGACGAAGTACAGCTCGCTGTAGGCCAGCTGCCACAGAAGGAAGTTGCTTATCCTCTCCTCCCCCGAGGTCCTCAGGATAAGGTCCGGATCTGGAACGTCCGCCGTGTACAGCTTGGACGCGAAGGTCTTCTCATCTATGCTGTCCACCGAGATCTTCCCATCCTTCACGTCCTGAGCGAGGCTTCTGATGGCAGTGATGATCTCCTCCCTCCCTCCGTAGGCGATGGCGATGTTGTAGAAGTAGTTGTTATAGTCCTTGGTCATCTCCTCTGCATACTCTATCGCCTCCCTCACGTCCTTTGGGAGAAGCTCCCTTTCTCCCAACACCCTGACCCTTATGCCGTACTCGTGGACTCTCTCGTCCTCACCGATCCTCCTGAAGTTCTCCGCGAAGAGGCTCATGAGATGACTGACCTCCTTCTTGCTCCTTTTCAGGTTCTCCGTGGAGAAGGCATAGACCGTGAGGACCTTGACGCCGACATCGAGGCACCACTGAAGAACCTCCTTGAGCTTGTCCCCTCCCCTCTCATGCCCGACGTTGGGATCGATGCCCAGGTCTCTCGCGAACCTTCTGTTCCCGTCCATGATTATCGCGATGTGTCCGGGGATCTTGCCGCTCTCGACCTGCATCTCAAGCCTCTTGACGTAGGCCTGATAGGCGGTGTCGGATATCATCCGCGTGATTTCGCTAGCCATCTCTTCTCGAAAATCCTCCACCGACTATTTCTATCTTCCCATGCCTCTGGTGAGACATCTGGAACGGTCTCGGAAGCTTGAAATAGGTGGTGGCGTAATCTGGCCTTACATAGCTTCCAGGCAGTGCAAGAAATGAAGTACAGGGACTACGCGGAGATCTCCAGCCGCCTGCAGAAACCATCGGACATAAACGTCATCGCCCAGAGCAGGGGACTAGACAAAGAACTGCTCATGGTGCTCTACACACAGAACGTCGTCAGGGATGCTACGAGGAGGTTCTATGTGGTCAAGAGAAGGGCACCCAAGTTGCTCCATCTCTGGAAGAGCGGTAAGTCCTTTCGTCAGATATCCGAGACGTTCTCGTTCCCGCCCATTCTGATGGCCCTGCTGATAATGCAGGAGAACAAGATCTCCAGGAAGCGCTTCTGGAAGATGGCCCTCAAGCCTGAGGACATCAAGGACAACAGGCTCCGACAAGACATCAGGAATGCGTGCAAGGCCGATCTCGTCTACTCTCCAGAGGGTATCGAGAGACAGAGGGAGAGGGGCAGATGGGGAGAAGCCAAACTGAACGAGTGGCTGGACAAGCAGAACATCGAGTACCGGACCGAAGCGGAGCTTCGAGGTAAGTACAAGAAGACACCGGACGCCCTTTTCCACAAACCTCTCAGGTTGGACGGCTCCGACCGGATGTGGATAGAGTCCAAAGCAACATTCGGAGACCCGGTTGAGCTCAAACGGCACGTGAAGAAACAGTTGCAGCCCTACCGGTCCATGTTCGGGGAGGGACTGGTCGTCTACTGGTTTGGCTACGTCGAGGATGCGCGAGTAACCATTCCCGAAGGGGTCGCCGTAATGGACGATAAGTTTTTCGAACTCTGACTCTGCCAGAGCCTGACCCAAATGCTTATAGCCCTATTGTCTTTACTTCGAACGAATGGTAGCCCACAGAAGGGGAGGTTACAGAAGGGGCGGTTCTGAAGGAGTGGGCAGGCTCAGGCTCCCCAAGCCCAGATCCGGGGAGATGTTCGCGATCGCCGATCAGCTCCTTGGCGCGTCGAAGATTAGGATTGCGTGTGCGGATGGGAAGTCAAGGCTCGGCCGCATCCCGGGAAAGCTCAGGAAGAGGATGTGGATACGCGAGGGCGATCTCCTGATCATCCTGCCGTGGGAGTTCCAAGATGAGAAGGCGAACATACTGTACAGGTACACGAGGACTCAGGCGACCCACCTCAGTCGAAGGGGGAAGATCCCACAGCTTGTCGATATCTTCTAGCACAATAGCTTAAATATTTTCATCAGCTTAGATGCATTGGCTTTCTCTTGTCAGCGAGAGATTGTCCGAGTGTGACCAGGAAGAAACCCCATGGTGGACGAGAAGAAACTGAGACTGATGGACACGAAGATAGACTCATGGCGGATAAGAGTGAAGGATGCCGATGATCGGAAGACCCTCGATGAGGTGTTCGACCGCCAGACCCTTATGAACGTGTACAAGTTGTTCAAGGAGGGGATCTTCGATTCGGTGGACTTCCCCATATCCACGGGCAAGGAGGGCAATGTCTTCAAGTGCTCCGGGCCCGACGGAAGCGTCGCGCTGAAGGTCTACAGGATATCGACGGCCACGTTCAAGCACATCTCCAAGTACATCGTGGGAGACCCCAGGTTTGGCGGTGTCCAGAAGAATCGCAAGAAGGTCATCCACATGTGGGCGAGGAAGGAACACCGCAACCTCGAGAGGATGACATCTGGCAAGGTCCGAGTGCCCAAGCCACTGTACTGTCTCAACAACATGATCGCGATGGAGTACATCGGGACCGAGGAGATGCCAGCACCCCTTCTGAAGGACGTGTTCGTCAACTCCCCGGAGGAGGTCTTCGACGATATCGTGGAGAACCTGAGGAAGATACACGAGGTTGGTCTCGTGCACGGCGACCTGAGCGAGTACAACATCCTGATGGATGACGACACGCCCGTGATAATCGACGTGGGCCAGGGAGTTCCTCTTGAACACGCGATGGCTGAGGAGTGGCTGCAGAGGGACCTTGCGAACATCACGAGGTACTTCGTGAAGCTCGGAGTGGAGACAGACGTCGAGGACGTCAACAAGCGAGTGAGGGGTGAATGATGCTCTACGTCAAGATACCTATGAGGAGGATCGGCGTGCTCATAGGGGAGAACGGTGAGACCAAGAAGAAGCTGGAAGATGCCACGGGAGTCAAAGTAGTGATCGACTCCGAGAAGGGTGAGGTCACCATAGACGAGAAGCAGGCCGAGGACCCATCCAAAGTGCTGACGGTCCAGGACATCGTCAAGGCCATCGGAAGGGGGTTCTCCGAGGAAAGGGCATTTCGCCTGCTCGATGATGAGATCTTCCTCAGGATGTTCGATGTCAGGGACTTCGCAGGCAAGAACGCGAAGAGGGTCAGGCAGGTCCGTGCGCGGTTGATCGGAACGGGGGGCAAGACAAGAAGGCTCGTCGAGGAGCTCACTGGTGTCGACGTTTCCATATACGGCAACACGGTCGGATTGATCGGCGACGTCGTTCAGCTCGGGGTAGCGGAGAAGGCCGTCGAGATGATCTTGGAGGGAAGCAAGCACGCAGCCGTCTACCGCTTCATGGAGGGAAGCCGCGCCTCCTTGAGGATAGCAGAACTCGGTTTTGATTAGAACTTCTTCAGCAAGAGATAAATAGGTGCTCGAAATCTGTGGTTGGTTGTTCCAGTAAGGAGGATTCGAAGATGAAACGTGAGGAGAGAATGATTCTTTGGTTCAGAGAGATCAGGAAGGAGGACGTTCACTTGGCGGGTGGGAAGGGGGCCTCTCTCGGTGAGATGCTCGTGAACCTGCCGACCGTTCCCGTTCCAGACGGTTTCGCTGTGACCACAAACGCCTATAAACTGATGATCAAGAAGACAGGTCTGGACAAGTTCATAGAGGATACGCTTTCCGACCTCGACACGCACGACATCAAGAACCTGCAAGAAAGGGGAAGGAAGATCCGGAATGCCTTCCTGCGCGCGAAGATGCCCCCTGAGTTGGTCTCGGAGATCGAGGACGCGTATCAGAAGCTCTGTGAGGAGTCAGGGGTCAAGAACGTCGACACCGCGGTCCGGAGCAGTGCGACGGCCGAAGACACGGTCGACGCCTCTTTCGCGGGTCAGCAGGAGTCATATCTGAACGTGCGCGGGTCCGAAAGCGTCGTGCGCGCCGTTCAGGAGTGTTTCGCCTCGCTCTTCACGGACAGAGCGATTTCCTACCGGGTGGACAGGGACTTCTCCCATCTCGACAGCTACCTCTCCGCCGCTGTCCAGCTCATGGTGAGGTCCGATCTGGCATCCGCAGGAGTGCTGTTCACTCTGGATACCGAAACCGGGTTCAGGAACGTCGTCTACATCAACGGAGCGTACGGTCTGGGGGAGTACGTCGTCCAGGGTACGGTCAATCCCGACAGTTTCTACGTGTTCAAGGAGACGGGAAAGGTCATCGACAAGAAGCTCGGGCTGAAGGATAAGAAGCTCGTCTACGCGCGGGGCGGCGGGACCGTTGACAGGACAGTTCCCCCCTCACAAAGGATTCGATTTGTCATCTCTGACGAAGAGGCGGAGCTGCTTGCCTCCTGGGCGATCAAGATCGAGGAGCATTACGGAATGCCCATGGACATCGAGTGGGCGAAGGACGGCAGGACGGGGAATCTCTTCATCCTCCAGGCAAGGCCAGAAACCGTCCATGCTGCGAAATCCGGAAGCGTCCTGGTGACGTACAGACTGAAGAAGAAGGGAAAGGTCGTCGTCGAAGGTGAGGCGGTCGGCGAGATGATAGGTCAGGGAAGGGCAAACGTCATAAGCTCAGTGAAGGAGATCGGCCGCTTCAAGGGCGGAGAGGTCCTGGTCACGAGCTCGACGAACCCCGACTGGGAACCGATTATGAAGAAGGCTGCGGCAATCGTCACCGACACGGGCGGCAGGACCTGCCACGCGGCGATAGTCTCCAGAGAGCTGGGGATTCCATGCATAATCGGGACCGAGGACGGCAGCCAGAACATCAAGCAGGGCTCTGACGTCACAACGGACTGCTCGGAGGGACGGGGGCTTGTCTACGACGGCCTCCTGGACTACGATGTCCGACACCTCGAGATCGAGAAGATGCCCAAGACGCGGACCCAGATCATGGTCAATGCGGGCATCCCGGAGCTCGCGTTCACTCAGGGACAGCTCCCGCACAACGGCGT
>JAJISH010000019.1 GCA_022848825.1 Thermoplasmatota archaeon | reverse complement strand
CATTGACAAGCTGAACGCTCTGCCGGAGAAGGTCGCAGAGATCGACAAGAAGCTCACATACGAACCCGACAAGAAGCCCAAGCCAGGGGACCCAGGTTATGCCTAGGTCGATTACAGCCCTCCTGAACCTCTCAGGGGGACGTTCTAGGGCATCTCTCCGACAAACCTATATCCTACTGTGTCGTTGGGTGGATCGCCGAGGGAAACACTATGGGCGAATGAGTCCATGCCGATGGGATTCCACCTGGTGTTTGGACCGCGGCCGTAACGCCTCCCTCGGCATTTCCCCGTCCCTCGAGAGTGCTGTTTTCCGTCTCAACAAAATCAATGATTCGACCTAGTATTCCTTGTGATTCTGACAGTTTGAACGAAATACGGCGGTTCTACTGCATATCATACGTCTACCGAAACTCTTAATTCAGTTTAGTCTATCTTCTCTCGATCGGTTGAGCGAATGAAGGACTCTAGGCTCGAAGGATTCTACAAGAAGACCCCCGAGGAACGGCTCAAGATCGTCAGGGACTTCGCGGATCTCACGGATGAGGAGGTCTCGATCATCTCCAACACCGGAGCATTGTCCGTCGATCAAGCGGACAGGATGATAGAGAACGTTATCGGAACGATGCCCGTGACACTCGGAATCGCGGTGAACTTCCTCATCAACGGAACAGACTATCTCATTCCGATGGCCACAGAGGAGCCCTCCGTCGTGGCGGCGGCGTCGAATGCCGCGAAGATCGCCCGCCAAAGGGGAGGGTTCACGACATCCAGCACGAATCCGGTGATGATTGGACAAATTCAGTTGACCGGGGTTGCTGACCCGGAAGAGGCGAAGTCGGCGATATTGGAGAAGAAGGACGAGATAATGGACCTCTGCAATTCGAAGGACCCCATGCTCGTGAAGTACGGAGGAGGAGCCCGGGACGTTGAGGTGCGCGTGATATCGACGGACAGAGGTCCGATGGTCATCACCCACATCCTCGTCGATTGCCGAGACGCGATGGGAGCCAACGCGGTGAACACGATGGCGGAGGCCGTCGCCCCCCTCATCGAGAGAGCCACGGGAGGAAAGGTGTACCTGAGGATCATCTCGAATCTCGCAGAGCACCGGCTCGCCCGCGCGGAGGCCGTCTTCGATAAGGACTTGATCGGCGGGGAAGAGGTCGTCGATGGCATCCTCGAGGCCTATGAGTTCGCGAAGGCGGACCCCTTCAGGGCTGCGACGCACAACAAGGGAGTGATGAACGGGATAAGCGCTGCGGTGATAGCCACTGGGAACGATTCCAGAGCGATCGAGTCGGGATGCCACTCCTACGCGTCGATGACCGGGCAGTACCGACCGCTGACGACGTACAGAGAGGACGCGGAGGGCAACCTGGTCGGCGGGATCGAGGTCCCCATGGCGGTCGGCCTTGTCGGCGGTGCGACCAAGGTCCACCCGACAGCACGCGTCAACGTTAGAATACTCGGAGTCAAGACGGCTAGCGAATTGGGGGAGGTCTTCGCGGCCCTCGGACTCGCTCAGAACTTCGCCGCCCTCCGCGCTCTAGCGACCGAGGGGATACAGCGGGGGCACATGTCCCTTCATGCGAGGAACATCGCGACAAGCGTCGGGGCGAGGGAGGATGAGATTGACAAGATCGTCGAGATTCTCGTTCGAGAGAGGAATGTTCGGATGGACCGGGCGGAGGAGGTCTTGCGGGACCTGAGAAGCGAGGAGAATTCGCGAAGTTAAGGCATTCGCTATAATCCTAATGTCGATAACGCTATCTATACATATAGTATCCTGTAGAGCTAAAATCAGGTCAAAGAAGACCTCCGGAAGAGGGCGAGTTTTCACGGATGATGCTTTTTCCGTTATGAAGGATAGACTTTGCTTCTCATTATGCCTCCTCGGGCAAACTCTCGATCCGCGGCACATAGCGAGAGATATATAGTGAGTGTCCTGATAAAAATCGTGACGGTCTGCGAAATGGAAACGGCATGAAATACCCCAATTTGTGACGCAGGGTTGAAATAGCAGGGAGAAAAAACGTCACCTTCCAAGAAAAGGAGTCATTTCTGAGGCGTCCTCTCCGAAGGATTTTTTAGCAGAGAGAGCATTAGTCCTCGCATAGAAGGGAAGGGATGACATGCGAAAATATCTCAAAGAGGACGAAGTCCTCAATCTCTTACATACTCCTAAGCGGCTCAGGGATCATCTCATAGTCCTGCTCCTCTACCAAACGGGGATGCGAGTGGGAGAGTTGGCGAACCTGAAGTTGGGCGACATCGACTTCGATACAGAGGAAATCTCGATTCAGAAGTCAAAAAGACATCCCGAAGGAAGGAAGGTCCCGCTTGTCGACAACGTCACGAAGGTCAAAACGAAGTACTACATCGGAGGGAGAAAGGGCAAGAAGTCTCCGCTCTTTCTTTCGAACAAGGGAACAGCTCTGTCGAAGAGGCAAATCCAGCGGATCATAAGCGATAATGCGAGACTGGCCGGAATCGACAAGGAAAGATGTCATGCCCACGTACTTCGACACACTCATGCTGTCCATGCTCTGAAATCAGGCATAGACCTACGTACCCTTCAGGAGAACCTAGGTCATTCGAGCATCGAAGTCACGGCGATCTATCTCACGCTCGATATCGAAGATCGGAAGGAGGCCTATAGAAAACATAGGTTGCCCGTGAGGATTAATTAGTTCGTTGTGTATCGTTATCTAAGTTACTCGTAAACGTTGCATCTAAACATGTCCTAAAACACAAAGATTAATCGCAGGTCGAAGATACCTAGCTGATGATCGAGTGGACGGAGAAGTACCGTCCCGCGACCCTCGACAAGGTCGTCGGGAACAAGGTCGCCGTTGCCGACTTGAGAAAGTGGGCGGAGACATGGGAGACCGTCCGTGGAAAGAAGGCGGTCATACTCACGGGAGGCCCTGGCATTGGGAAGACGAGCGCGGCCCTGGCCCTGGCAAACGATCTTGGTTGGGGGGTCGTGGAGATGAACGCTTCCGACACTCGCAACGCGGCCTCGGTCAGGAAGGTCGCATTTCTCGGGGCCCTCGGTGAGACGTTCACCAGCGACGGCGAGTATATCTCCTCGAAGGAGGGCAGGAGGAAGCTCATCATCTTGGATGAGGCCGACAATCTCTTCGGTAGAGAGGACGCTGGGGGCATCGGAGCTATCACAGAGACGATCAGGGCATCCAAGCAACCGATAGTCCTGATTGTGAATGACTACTACGCCCTGACCAGAAGGTCCTCGGCGATCAAATCGCTCTGCAAGACCGTCAAGTTTGAACCACTCGAATCCTCCGAGATCAAGACCGTCCTGAGAGAGATCGCGAAGAAGGAGGGGTTCAAGATCGATGAGGACGCCCTGGACCATATAGCGGAGAGAGTGGGCGGGG
>JAJISH010000189.1 GCA_022848825.1 Thermoplasmatota archaeon | reverse complement strand
GCCATCACGCACAAACAGAAAAAGCGGCGCGCCGCTTCAATTGCGGCTCGACCGCCCACCTCGATTCCGCAGCCTCGTGCGCGGAAGCATCGAAAAAGCTGGGGGGGACATCCAGGCCGCGACTTGAAGCAGATGCGTCATCACGGTGTTCCCGGCCGCGGCGGCGTAGCAGATCTCGTTCCGACGCACTCCCGCCTCGTCCATCATCTCCTTGAGGAGGTAGTTGATTGTCTCCACGATCAGCATTCTGAGATTCTTCAGCCCGCCTTTCTCCTCCTCGGCATGGAGAATCCTGGTGAGGACGTCCTCGCCGTGGATCACCTGCTTGTTGTAGGCTGCCTCCTTCGCTACTATCTCCCCGCTGCTCAGGTTCACGAGCTCGGCGACGACCGTCGTGGTCCCCACGTCCACCGCCATGCCGAAGTTCCTCGCGGATGTGTCTCCACCCTGCAGATGCACGAGCTCGTGGCACTCGCCGTCCTCCACGACCGTGGCCGTCACGTCCCACTCGCTCTTCCTGAAGAGGTTGCTCATCCTCCTCATCACGGGCAGGGGGCCCATGATGTCCTCGATCCCGTGGTCGCTCAGCGATCGCTTCAGGCGGTCCAAATCGCTCAGGTTGTCCGTCAGCGTCGGTTCGCTCAGCTCGAAATAGAACTTCACGATGGGCGGGTCCAGCTTCTCCGCCTCCACGACGTCGGCCTTCATGAGTATCTGAAGCAGCCCCACGCGGCTCTCTTCAGGGACGAGGACTTCGACGTCGCCCTCTGCCTTCGTCAGACATGCGAGGTGATAACCCTTCTTGATCTCGCCAGGTTCGAGAAGCTCCGTCTTCTCGGCGGTGACATCTCCCGCCTGAACGATGACCCTGCACTTACCGCACTTGCCTCGACCGCCGCAGATGGAATCGATGTAGATATCGGCCTCGATCGCTGCGTCGAGGATGTCCGTGCCCTTGTCGACCTCTATCGTCTTGTCGTCTGGTAGGAACCTGACCTGCACCTTCTTAGCCATGTCTCCCAGCATTCCGAAGTCCTGCTCTATAGATAAACGTTTTCGACTACATCAGGGAGAAGCACCTTCTCTTCCGCTAGGTGGATACTGCCTTGTCGATCGCTTCTGAGATATCGTACCCGCCAGGAACTGGCGTTTCCCGAGCAACGACCGCTCCGTCCTCGATTCGGACCTCCCCCTCAGCGAATACTCTCAGTGTATGAACAATGAGCGGCAACTCGCGTATGAAGCCCAGCCTGCGTATCTCCGCGAACAGTGGATTGCCCTCTCCGTCCTTGTTGGCGATGTCCCCGACCGTCTCGCCCTCCGATCTCGCGTCGAAGTCCCGCCAAAGCGGCTCCAGATCCCCGCCAACGATCGGGAAGACACAGTACGTGATCACGGGTCCGCGGTCGAGCTCCTCCGTGACTAGGTGCAGCATCACGCCGGTCCTGTCCGCTCTCTTCTCGAGAAGCTCCCAGATCACCTCCTGCCACGTCCCTTTTGGCCCGTCCGGAGCGGCCGGGTGGAGGTTGATCATGTCGTAGACC
>JAJISH010000188.1 GCA_022848825.1 Thermoplasmatota archaeon | reverse complement strand
CGGGCATGACCGCGAGCAGGAAGGCCGCCAACATCGCCGCCTTTCTTCCGAAGGCTCCCTTAGTGAGGAAGTACACCGGGAACACGGTCAGTGCGCCCCAGAGGGCCGTTGAGAATATGAACGAGTACCAGACGCTCGTGTCCACATCCGGGAACAGCGGCGCTAACGCCATGCCTGAGACGGCAACCGACCAGTCGAACAGCGGTGGACGCCCAGAGGCCTCGCTTCCGAACGGGTACGCGAGGAGCGGCTCCCCCACCAGGTGATGGCCAGTGTCGACGACATAGTCGATCACCCTCTTGTGGTAGTACGAGTCCGAACCTCCCGAGACGACAAAGCCAGTATCCGTTGCCATGTCGAACGCGAAGTAACTTCGCAGGTATACGGCGAGGAAGAAGATGAGCACCAGGGCTATGATGCTCGACCAATTCTTCCGGAACCAAGTCCGTGCCTCTTCACGGATTGATTTTGTCACCTGTATCACCGAGGGACTGGTAGCCCGTTCCATAGATGTTCTTGTATATGTTTGTTTTCCTGTGGAAGTCTACCTTGGTTTGGCAACCCGACGGGTCACGCAGACCTCTGGGGAATCTGCAGGTCGTAAAGATAAGCCTTACGGCTCTTGAGCGGGGGATTTCACCGCCGAGACCGTGACGTAGGCGGCTCTTCTCCTCCAGAAGCGGCCTTTTGCGAGCAGCCTTTCGTCGACCTGGACCAACAGCTTGCTCAGGCCGAGAAGCATCCTCCTCAAGCGGCCGCTGAGCCGGGACGCCAAGTGCGGCAGGAGATAGACGAAGATGAGGTGGTATCTTACCTCCAACATCGTCAGGCTGCTCGACACCGCCCGCTTGAGCCTTGCGGAGGAGAAGGCCCTCTCCGACGGATCGTGAAGCACAGTCCGGAAGATCCTACGCGCCAGCTCGGAAACGAGATTGTCAGATGTAGGTTCTTGACATATGAGGACCTGCCCGCTGCGGAGAACCCGTCCCGCCTCTTTGACAGCGCTTTCGACGTCATCCGGCACGTGGTGCAGGATAGCCCTCGCGGACACGAGGTCGAACGATTCGTCCTTGAATGGAAGATGGAGGATGTCCGCCCGGATGAGCTCCACTCTCTCGGCTGGAGCCGCGCCATGGCTTATGTCGACGCCGATGATCCTCGCCTCCCTGTCCATTGAGATGAGCTTCCCAAAAGCGCCGTTGGAGGAGCCCAGATCGAGGATCACAGAGAACGAGCGGTCCTTCACCATCTCTCTCGGTGCGTCCATCAGCCCCTTCCAGCAGATACTTCTGGCATCTTGATCTATCTTCCAGTCAAGCCTCATTCCGACCTCACCCCCACCACTTGGAATGCGTTGGCCAGATTCCAGAAGACCTCGCTCGCTTGGACGAGCTTCTTCCCGAACTTGTAGAGAACCGTTCTGGGATTCCTCGGTGGTTGCAGCTCGTACGTCAGCGGGAACTCGTCCAGTATCCTCTTCAGCTCGGAAAGGGTCAGAGGATATATCCTGAAGCGATCTCCCCTTCCCATCAGCCTCACGTATCGATCCGCCCAGCTTCTCGGAAGATATGACAGGAAGGGGAGTTTGTGGTGTCCTTCCATGGGCCAGAGCTTGTTGTTCGTGGTCATGTAGAATGCACCACCGACCCGCAAGGTCTCCACGAGCACCTTGACCAGCCCTCTCTGATCCGGGACGTGTTCGATGACATCGCTGCATATCGCGATATCGAAGCTCCCCGCCCCGTCGTAGTCATAGATGGAGACGGCCTCGAATCTCGCATTGTTGATGTCCTCCTTCTCTGCCCAGTCCTCCGCCATGCCGATGAGCCTCTCGTTATTGTCTATGCCGACGACCTCTCTCACCCTCATCGCGATGGGAATCGAAAGGGATCCTGGGCCGCAGCCGAGGTCCACCGCACGGCAGTCCTTCAGCGGTCTGTCAAGGAACGGCTCGAGAAGGGAGAGCAGATTGTCGATGTCCTCCAGCCTCCTCAACCATCTCCTTCTTGCCGCCTTCTCATCTGGAAGGACTGGATGCTCACCCATCGTGGTAGGGATTATTGGCGGAGTATTCTTAATCTTATTGCCATCGAAGCCTTTAAGAGATGTCTGGAAAATCACCATGAAGGTGAGCGAGTGAAAAGGGACCTAATGGACATACTATGTTGCCCTGTCTGCAAGTCCGATCTTGAGCTGAAGGTCGAGCGCGAGGAGGGAGACGAGATCGTTACTGGAGACCTCTTCTGTTCGAAGTGCGATCACGCATTCAAGATAGAAGACGGTATCCCCAACCTTCTCCCGCCAGACTTCAAATGAACTCGTCCTGGACCTCCACAACCTCCTCGCTGTTCTTGGCCTTCGCATACAGCATGAGCGGTTCTTTGTTGAGGGTCAGGAAGCCAGGACCCCATTTGAACTTGTTGAGGATCGCGAGGCACTGGTCCTCGTGGCCCATGATGAAGAGGGCGGCGGCCAGGGCCTCCGCTGTTGACAGTTGGAACGGCTTGCCGTAGTTGACGGGATTCGCGGCTATTAGGTATGGAAGGGCCCTGTCTATGGCGCCCCGTACCTCCGGGAAAGCGGGGTGCTTCCAGCTGAGGTCGAGTGCCGCCAGCCCCCTCCTCGCTGCGTCCTTCTCATCCTCTCTTGAGATCGCCCTGTCAGAGGTCGGGTTCAGGAGGACGCAACCCCTTGGCAGACCCTTCGGACTGTTGGTGAGCGTGATCATGTCCATCCTGGCCAGCTTTCTCGCCGTGCACTTCTTCGGATCGCAAGCCTTGGCATCGTAAGCATAGAGCCTGACGCTCACGAAAGGGGCATCGTCGTTCCGTATTACATTCTTTCCACCGCAAATGATATGTTCATGGAGGGCGGTACTATCACCGCCACGATGATGACAAAGCCCTACGCTGAATCCTGATGAATGATGGGCGACCTGAGTGGCATGACAACATTTTTAAGCATCCTCGCCGTTTATGAGAATCGAAGGGAGAGTGGGATGCATGGTTACAGGATTTGATCTCCTCGGTCATAGCAGGAGCATTCAGGACCACTGGGCGAGAAGGGTGATTGCGTTCGGCGTTGACGTCGTTCTCGTGACGTTCCCAGTGTGGATACTCCTTCAGTTCGTTCCTACAGTGAACGTCGCGCTGTTCGGTCTGCTCTCAGGCCTTTGCCTTTTCACGTACTCGTCCCTGTTCGAGACGTATGTCGGCAAGACACCTGGGAAGGAGCTCATGAGCCTGCGTGTGGATTCCACGGCCGGATCCATGAGCCTGTCCTCCGGAATGCTCAGGAGCATAGCCAAGTTCTTCTGGTACATCTTCCCCCTGATGGACACCCTGCTCGGAATGGCGACCGAGGGGGACCCTCGGCAGAGGCTCACTGACAGAGTGGCAGGCACGGTCGTCGTCAGAGTGGCTCACGTGTCCCCGAGGAGGGTGAAGGTGAAGAGGGCCCCTGTCCCTGAGGAACAGTGACCGGGCTGATTACGTTATATACTCCGAACACTTTCGCGGGCTCGTGGGAGATGTTCTTGTTGCCTACGACGGTTCCGAGGGCTCCAGAAAGGCCCTGGAGAAAGCCGAGTCGATGCTCAAGGAAGGCGACCAGCTCGTAGCCGTCTACGTCCTGCCGACGAAGGAGATTGACGGCTTCGCCTACTTCGACTACGAGCTCACCCGCGAGAAGGCGCAGGAGGCCCTCAACGACGTGGTGGAGGAGCTCAAGTCGAGGGACGTGGACGCCATAGGCATCTTCCGTGAGGGCGATGTCGCCGAGGAGATAATCAAGATCGCCGCCGACATCCAGTGCGACATGATCGTGATAGGCTCGAAGGGGCTCAGCAAGGTCGGGACCTTCACGCTGGGAAGCGTTGCCGAGAAGGTTGCCCGGCACTCCAACCGGATGGTTCTCATTGTCAGGTGAGAGCTAGGGTTAAAATACTATGAGCCGCATTATTTCAGAAGGCTGAGAACATGCTGTTTGTGATCACTTTGAAACTCATGCCGGGACAGTATGAGGATGCCACAAGGCTCTGCAAGCATCCCAAGATTCCAGATGACCTGGAGATCAAGATGTTCCTCGGTCTTTTCGGCAAGCCCGATGTGCTGATAATCTTCGAGGCTCCCGATCCGAGCGTTGCCGCTGATTTCGCTATTCAATTCGGTCGGGTTGCGGAGTCCACCACGGCTGTGGCCCTGCCCATAGAGGAGTTCAAGTGGACTTGGTAGTCCCTTCTTCCTCTTCCTCGGACTCCGTTTCTCGTCGTCTCTGGGCCTTTCTCCTGAAGACCAAGAAGGTCAGCCCGGCAAACCAGACGCCCTGTATGGCTATGACGAGCACCAATACCCAAAGAAGATCTCCTCCTGCGTCATCTTGATTCTCCCGAATCCTGTGGGAACAATCCCTATGTGGCACGTTATGGAATGTCCTTACTAAACCATTCCCACATCGACGTCCACATCGCGAGATTCGCCGATCCAGTCGCCTATTGCTCGGACCAGGACATGCCAAAGCTCTTGTCTCCCGAATTCCTCCATATGATGGCTAGTTCGTAGTCCGTGTCGGGGACCACAGAGACTGTGAATCTGTCTCCCTTCGTGAGCTTGCCATCATAGTCGATATATGTGACGTTGCCGACCGTTCCCGGTTCCAACGGATCCATTCTGCTCGCCTCGTCGACTGTCCCATTGATGAGCAGCACCACGGAGAAGAGGCGGGAAGCCAGAGTGTTCTCGGGTGCCCCAGTCACTTCGAAAGCAGCAGTTCCCGGGTCCGAGGTTAGCTTAGAGAGAAACATCATCGGCGGCGGACTCCCCGTGCTGGTAACAAGCGAGGAAACCGTGATGCATACGACGGATGCAAGAACACAGTGATGGATGCCATTAGCACCACCGCTATGACGGGGGACACACCCCTAGAGTTCATTGGACTCATTCCGTCTGGGATTAGCTCGAGAAAAAAAAAGAAAGAGAGAGGTGCTAAGACCTCTACGGTGTAAGGATGACTTCGCTCGTTATCACGCCGTCATCGGCGGCCCA
>JAJISH010000187.1 GCA_022848825.1 Thermoplasmatota archaeon | reverse complement strand
GTCATGTTGACGAGGGGCATGGTCCAGTTCAGGGGCGTGCTATCCGCCCGAACTCCCTGAGCGAGAGAGATGGGGATCCAGGGCCCGCTCGCATTGGATGAGTAGTTGAGCCAAACGTCGAGGACATCGATCGGATCCTCGGTGTCAGAGGCGACCCAGGACACCTGCTGAACGCTCCCGCCGGAGAAGCTCTGCCCGCCGACCGGGTTGGTGACGGTTATCGACGGCGGGTCGTTCACGGACGTCGTCGTGTTGAACCTCCACGAGAACGGCTGCGCGAGAGGATTGCCCGGTTCGGAGTCGTCCTTGGCGGCGGACGAGACCGTCACCGTGTACTCCGTCCCGTAATCCAGATTGAAGAGCGGGTCGAAGAATATCGAGTCCGTGGATGTGTAGATGTCCCCCGCGACCGCCTCCAGCGTGTCCGTCCTGACGAAGCTGAACGACGGCGATAGGGAGCTCTCGTTCATGATCTCGTGAAACTTGATGACGATGGAGGCCGTCGACCTCACGTCGTTGCCCTGGGGCGAGTGGAAGGCGACCTGCGGGAGCTCGCTGTCTATCCGGAACTCCCCGCTCAGGTCATGCGATGAGAGGCCGCCAGAGTCGACGAGCGTGGCGTTGATCACGACATTGGTCGAGTTCTCGTACGGTACGGTCCAGTTCAGCGGCGTGGAGTCCGCAGGAACGCCCTGCGCCTCCAAGATCGGGAACCACGGGTCAGCACCCGTCGCGGAGTAGTTCGCCCACAGCAGCATGTCCGAGGGCGTGTCCGCCGCGTCGCTTGCGGTCCACTCCAGGACCTGTGTGCTCCCGCCCGAGAAGGCCTCCCCGCCGCCGGGCAGGTCCACTGACACCGCAGGCGCCGCGTTCTTGGCGATCGTCTGGGTCACCAGGAAGTCGTCCATGTACCAGCCCTGGTAGGCGTTGTCGAGGTTGTTGATCGTGTCGAAGAAGAGGCGTATCTGGACTATCTTCCCGCCATACGAGCTCAGATTCACCTGCCACTCGAGCCACGTCCTGTTGTCCCTGAGGTCGAGCTGTATCGTCCCCGGCTGGCCTGCATTGGGCCACGGGTTGTTACCCGTGCGGACGATTATCCACCTCTGATCGTAGTCCATAGAGCTCTCCGTCTCGTACCAGTAGCGGAAGCTGAGCTCGGCGGCGATGGAATCCGTCAGGTCAATCGGCGGCGACGTGAGATTGCCGTTGTTCCGGAAGCCGTCCTCGTATGTGCCCGACACGTCCCGTCCGTACCACCACGCGTACTCCCCGCTGTAGCTGATGTTCCATGCGGCCCCGAACGTCTCGTTGTGCACGATGTGCCACTCCGGCGTCGCCTGCCACGGGCCTGGACCGGACTCCACGTCATCGAAGAACGGCAGCGAGAAGGGCGCCTGGGTCTCCACGATCGCCGAATCGAAGACGGTGTCATTATTGGAGGACCTGGCGGTGAGGACCTTCCTGTCGATGTCCCCTGGCACCGCGCCGGCGGGTATCGTCACGTTCATCCGGACGAGCACTTGGCTGCCCGGGTCGATCCTGTTCGTATCTGGATATCCGTCCGGCGGGGACTCCGTGTCCGGCAGGATGTTCCAGACGCTGTCATAGAAGTCCACGTCCCAACCGAGCGTGGAATCCGTGATCATGATGTCGATGGTATCGCTCTGCTGACCCACGTTCATCACGAAGACCTCATAGGAGACCTGCGTGGATCTCAGACCGACCTTGTACTGATATGGCGGGCTTACGCTGACGGCGGCGGGGAGCCCGAGGACCGAGAGCTCCAGGTCATCGAGGTACCATCCCGGCGCCCTCCTGTCAGGAAGCGGTGTCGGACCTATCAGCTCGCCGTGGTCCCAGAACGTGAACCTGAGGCCGACCAGGTCTCCGACGTAGGCGCTGAGGTTGACCTCGGCCTGCACCCATCCGCCGCTCGCACCCGCGAAGGCGGGGTCCCCGCCCCACTTCGTGTCAGGGTAACCGCCAAGGGGCGTCGCGAGCGCCCATGACTGTCCGTTGACGCTCATCTCGATCCATCCGCCGTCCTGCTGGTTCGGCACTATGTCATACCAGTGCCAGAACGTCAGCTTGGCGCCCAGGACCCAGTCCGGTATCTCGTAGAAGGGAGTGTAGAGGATGGAGTTCGAGCATACGCTGTAGTTGGATACGAGCTTCGTACCTATTGCCGTTGCCCCGGTATGAGCGCTGGGCGGCCCCAGTGGGAACGTGGGCGTTCCGGCCTCCCAGTCATTGAAGTCATTGACGGATCTCAGGAAGACGTACCACGAATCTGTTCCAGATTCCAGGTCATCGATCAGGGGAGCCGCGTACGGGGCCCCGGTGCGGAGGATGGCCTTCGCAAAGGGCAGGGCGTTGCGGAAGGGATATGCCTTTATCTCCGTCAGATCGACCACACCTGGCAGAGCAGAAGCGGATGCCGTGACCTCGACCTTGATGTTCACATAACTGCCAGGCAGTATGGGACCCACATCGGGGTAGGCGGGATTGCCGCCAGAATCGGAAAGAGGGTTAAGGAGCGCATCGAGGAACTTGACAGTCCATCCCTGCAGCGAGCTTGCCTGCAGGTCGAAGCTGTCGGTCGCGTTTCCCGTGTTCCTGACCTTGAGCGTGTACTGCACGGTCTCGCCCGGTCGGGCGGGCTTCGTGTCGAACTCAGGGTCGAGAGCGACATCCGCGGGAGTTCCGAGGACCAGATTCCCGTAATCATTGGGGTCAAGGCCCAGGTCGGGCCAGTATGCGAAAGTGCCCAGGTCGTGATCTCTGACCCCGAGCGCGGGAAGGGGATGCCTTCCCACGTAGAACCCGACCGTGTCGCCGAGAGACAGAGGTACCAGTGGCCTCCCGATCATCTCGATGGGCACGCTGAACTCGTATATCCTGTGCGGCGTCGCGCTCTTCGAGCTGTTCCCGAAACCGATCGCGGCGTTCAGGCCCGACTGGTACGGTTCACTCTGGTCCATGCCATCCTTCGCCCACCACCGGTTCGTCGTCTGGCTGTAGACGAAGTGGCACTTCGCCGAGTTGTGGCCGGTGCACGATGCGTCTACGCTTCCCTTCATCGTGAGTTCATGATCACCGTTGTTCGTGGGCGCCCCGTCGTGGTCGCCGTCGAATGAGATGGATGCGGTGT
>JAJISH010000186.1 GCA_022848825.1 Thermoplasmatota archaeon | reverse complement strand
GCTGCATTCATCTGGCTCATCACAGCTGTACTTCTATTCGCTTCCTTCGTTCTGCAGTCCGAGAAGACTTCAGCGGGAACATCAGTAGGAGGCCCGATACCGACAGACACTAACTGGACGATGGATGGCAGTCCCTACGATGTCATCGACAACATAACCGTGGAGAACGGGGCAACACTGACAATAGAAGCAGGTGTTCAGGTCATCTTCAATGATCGCAACTACATACTCGTGAACGGAACCCTCAGATCCTTGGGCAGATCGGACAGGAAAGTGGTGTTCATGCCATTTCAGCCGTGGGTCACCTGGGAGGGCCTGATTGTGACAAGATACGGCCATCTGGAGTTGAGGAACTCGACGATACTCAAGGCCGATGATGCTGTTGTAATCCATGGATCAGAGAACAACGTCATGTCAGGCAACAACTTCGTCGGAAGTGGGGTAGTAGGGAGTCCGGGTGATGGAAACAAGGCATCTAGGTTTAACACAATCGAGGGGAACACATTTCAGTCCGGTGGCATCTACCTGGCGGCTTCGCACAACTACACCATACGGGGCAATCGCCTTATTGGTTTCGGGATTAGTGGCGGCGGGGACGGACACATCATAGAAGACAACTATCTTGAGGGAACCGGCGGAATCTCGCTGCGCACGTCGAACTCAACGATACGAGGGAATGTCTTCTTTGATAACGAGTTTGCTGTGTCTCTTCATTTCTCGGAGAACAATGAGATTTGTGGAAATTGGATTGAGAATAGCAGAATGTATGCAATCTATGTGAACTGCACGGGGTGCAGAGTCTGGAACAATTCCTTCATAGCCAATCCCTTGTTGTTTGGCTCCTCCCAAGGCATGGACGAGAACGGGCTGAGTTACTGGAATGAGAGCTACCCGACTGGGGGCAATTACTGGTCGAACTTTGCAGGACACGACCAATTCCGCGGTCCCGCTCAGAACTTTCCCGGCAGCGATGGCATAGGTGACATCCCCTATCCAATCTATGACACGACGTACGACTACTATCCGCTTGTGAACTTCACTCCCCCGCTTCCTGACATAGCAGTCTATGACGACGAAATAGTCTTCGATTCACCCAGTCCTGTGGAAGAGGGAGAGTCCGTCGAGATAAGTGCAGCCATTCACAACATAGGAACCGAAAACGCAATCAATGCATTTGTGAGGTTCTTCGATGGCGATCCTATGAGCGGAGTCCAGATCGATGGGGACAAGCTCATCGGCTCGCTTCCCATGAAGTGGAAGGAGTGGGTCAGGATCACGTGGACAGCGCAAGGAATAGGACATCATGACATCTGTGTGGTTGCAGATCCCGACGACACCATAAGGGAGCTGAACGAGGACAACAATCAGGCGTGTGCATCCATTGAGGTCGTTCCAGCAGGTCCTCCCCTGCCTCCCACAGACCTGAATGCGCATCTCTCAGGAAGCGGGTTCGAGAACATCACGATCACCTGGAGCCTATCACAGGACGATTCTGCGGGAAAGAACAGTGTCGCAAGATACGACATATACCGTGCTGACACCTATTCCTCGAATACGTCATCGTACCTGTTGCATGATTCGGTTCCCAAGGGAACCTCCGAATACGTGGATGTTGGTTCGGGAGAAGGCAATGTGAATGACTACTTCTATGTTGTCTGTGCTGTGAATGCAGCCAACGATTCGTCATGCTCAGCGAATCAAGTCGCCAAGTTCGGCCGCCCTCTGTCGAATGGTCCGAACCTCGTCTCCATCCCACTTGTCCAATCCAACGAGTCCATCGAGACCGTACTACAGACAGTAGAATACGACAAGGCGTGGTACTACGACTCCTTGAGCGGGAAATGGAAGTGGTATATGAAATCCAAGGACTACAGACGGGGTCTCTGGAGCATGAACCATACCATGGGAATCTGGGTGAACGTGACCGAGAACTCAAATCTCACAGTAGCGGGAGTGGTTCCCGATCAGACCACTATGCATCTATACGAAGGATGGAATCTGGTTTCCTTCCCTTCCTTCAACGCATCCTATTCAGTTTCGGACTTGAAAGCGGAGATCGGTGCCACAAGGTTGGAAGGATATGATTTCACCGCTCCGGCGAACTTCCTGCGAGTACTCGGAGACGCAGAACTTCTTCTTACGGGATACGGATATTGGGTAAGGGTAGAGACGGACACAGACTGGATAGTCGAAGTGTCGTAGTTCAATGAGGAATACGACATATCCATCTGATCCTTCTCGCCTCTACTGGGATCTGATTCCATATATGGGTTGTTTATCCTCATAATCGACCGATGACCGAGCCAGATACCTCGGCGGGCGGGTTTGATATGACAGGAAGATGACAGAAGTTGCCCGCAGGGTGCGCCGTTTGTGTCGGTGGTGAGGTTCACTCATCCTCCCCAACAATCTCATACGGCTTCCGGATTGCCTCTTCCGTAAGCGCTATCAATGTCTTGATGTCCTCCTTGAGCGCAGATTGCGCCGAGCGTAGTTCCTTGGTCTCTGCAAGGTTCATGACTCTTGACCTGAGATAGTCAATCGTCTCTTCCGAGTCTTCCAATAGATCAGGGCGGCCCACTACTTGAGGCGACGAATCTCTATGGGCATCGTGGAGGTCGGCATATCTCCTCCTGTTGCTGTCAGTCATGGCAGCCCGTATCCCCGCCAGGTACAGTCTCTCCACCCTCAGTATACCAGTGAGTTGCGACACATCCTTCCCAGGGAAGAGTCTTGTGTGATACGACTCAGACAAGTCGTACATAGCGCTGTCAAAGTTATACAAGGCTTCGTTGTAGCGACTGAGGAGCTTCTTGTGTCTCCTCACATGACCAAGGTAGTCCGCATTGATGATTCCGAGTATCGTCTCCTTCGGTGTGAAATCCGAGAGAGTCCAGACCTTCGACTCGGCACGACTATATTTCTCCACCCTCTCAGCATAGCTCACTACCTCTTCAAAGATTGGCAGGTAGATCTCCTCCCAAGTCTTGAGATGGATACTGCGACTCCATTCTCTCTCCTGTGTCGATTTGCTGATGTAGTCATAGGTTGTCGTTGTCAACCAGGCTGCGATGGTAGCCCCCAGAACCACTGCTGTAATTTGAAGGAATATGTCTGGAATGTCAACATAGTCGAATCGAGACAGTAAGTCCTCTGCTAGGAGGAGCCCCACAAGAGCGATGATAATCATCCCATAATAGAAATGGAAACTAAGCTTGGCCTTCTTCTTCACCTTGGCTCTCTTCTGCACGATTGTCCCTCCCCTTGGTACTCAGGGTCATTGAGATTCG
This sequence comes from Thermoplasmatota archaeon, assembly GCA_022848825.1. Taxonomy (GTDB): domain Archaea; phylum Thermoplasmatota; class Thermoplasmata; order RBG-16-68-12; family JAGMCJ01; genus JAGMCJ01. The sequence goes on along the minus strand of JAJISH010000186.1, from coordinate 1,283 downwards.
GGAATAAGGTTCTTCCGATTACATAGCTACTGGCCTGATTGGGGGACCTGGGTTCTGGAGCCTTCATCGGCGTCGCCTCCTAGGAGGGGGGCTGTGCCTCCGGAGCCTCTCCCCGACCGTGAGGACCACCGCGATGATGACGAAGACGCCGGCCGCGAGTCGCAGAATCTGACAAGACTGAGAGCCAGCGAAGCGCCGCAGGCGGAAGTGGGGGTATTGTGGGGTCTGAGATTCATCTACTACTGAGAGAAGGGTTAAATATCGTCTAACATGATTCGTTCATGTGTCCGATTGGATTTCCTTGCTCGTAGAGTCCCTTGTTGCAGTCGGAACTCTCAGCCTCGCCGTGATGGTGCTCCTCCAGATGCGGGAATCGAGGAAAGCGTTGGCAAGACAGATTCATGCAGAACAGTTGAGGGACTTCCTCGAACAGTGGAGGGAAGCCATAGAGCGTGCCTACGTGGAGAAACATACGATCTTCAGACAAAGATACACACCCTCTAATGTAGTTGAGAGCAATCCTCTGTTTGATGACGTGAAAGCGCATTTGCATAAGGAATCTGGACTGATGGAAAGCCATTCCAGATACACAAAGCATTGGATGAAGTTCAGACAGGCTGGATACAGCCTCTACGAAAGGATACGGACTGATTCCTGCGCCAAGACAGATGAGAAACTCACTACAGGGAGCGAGACAGGACTGAGGGATGCATTTATCACGACACTGAATGAGCAATACCTGACATACGCCTCCAAGAATGAGGTGGAATACAAAGAGTCGGTTGCCCACAGAATAGAAGGCCAAACTTCGACAACGGGGCGACGGAGAGTCATATTCATGGGGTCAGGGTCAGAGATTGCAGTAGTGGAAGACAAGTCGAAGGCCAGCGTCGTGAGAGACACCCACAAGCAAATGCTGAGGGACTACACGAACTCAAGATACAATGACCTGGCTGCAAGGCTCGTGGAGACTTCTTCGGAAATCAACACAGAAGTAGAGAATCTCTATCGAGAGATAGATGAACTCATCGCCCAGCCTCTCTTTGCTGGGGATTGTAAGTATATCCAGAGGTCGCTGGCGGGGGGGTCTCGCTGGCGCAAGCTCTTCAAGAATCGCAACTGACGTTGAGCCGTTGTCAGCTTCACGACGCAACCCTGCCCTTGGGTCTGACCAACAGCGACCCGCTTGGGAACGGAATCTCCTTGTAGCCGAAGGGCTTGAATCGTCCACCGTCCTCCATGATCCCCTCGACCTCTCCACCTGCTTGGCGGGCGGCTCCCTG
>JAJISH010000185.1 GCA_022848825.1 Thermoplasmatota archaeon | reverse complement strand
GCGGCGGAGTTTTCCTGGATTTCTCGCCGAAGGCATTCTGACCGCACTCAGTCTCAAACCCGACGTAATACATGTCCATTCCAACTGGCGAGGCCTTTTGATAGCCCTAATCTACAGGTCGCTCTTCCGAGGTACACCTGTATTCTTCACATTTCATACAGATTCTTTTTCCCCTCTCTCGGGATGGAAGAAGGGGATATTCGAGAGGATGTTGAGAATGTGCGACACTCTCATATTCGTCTCATCATATCTTATGTCTGAAAGCAAGTCTTTTCTTTCGTTCGAATTCCTGCCAGATGTGATATATCCAGGTGTAACAAGGCCACAGACTGACGAGACGCACGTTCAGAGATTCATCGAAAGATTCTCTCTGCGTGACAGGTTCCCAATCTTGGCTTACATGACACCCTTCGTATGGCGGGAGAAGGTCATGGGTATTGAGATCCTCGCAATGGCGCTTCGGAATCTAGTGGGGCACTCGCTCTCTCCCCGTCTCGTTGTAATCGGCGAAGGACCACTGCGAAGAGAAACCGAAGCTAGAATCAAGGAGTTGGGTCTCGGTGATCTCGTGGTTTTCACTGGACAGATGAGCAATCCCCGTATCGCCCTCCTGGCTTGTGACATATATGCCCACATCTCGATGAGGGAATCTCTTGGTATCTCTATTCTGGAGGCTATGTCTGTAGGAAAGCCTGTGATTGCCACAGACATAGGTGGGATTCGTGAAATCATCTCTGAGGAGACTGTCGGGGAGCTTGTCTCCGCCAATCCAAAGGATATTGAAAGAGCGATTCTTTCGCTTAGCCTAGACAGGGATAAGATGAACGTCCTTGGAATAAGAGCTCAAGAACATGTCGAGACCAAGTTCACATGGAGAGAATCCGCGGATAAACACTTGAGGCTTTACAGGGAGGCTATGGGTGAAACCGAGGATAGTCGTGACGGTTGATCTGGAGAGGGACTTCCCGAATGGCCTTCATGGAAGTTACCTCGGAATCACTGAAGGTCTTCCAAACCTCCGAGGCGTCCTCGAGGAGCTGGATGTTCTTGCTGACTTCTTCGTATCTCAAGAAGTGGCTGAGCGTTTCGGGACCGCCATCAGGGACCTCAAGGCAAAGGGTCACTATCTCGGGAGCCACGGATCACAACATGGCTATCTGTGCAAGATGGACGCCAAGGCTCAATACCAGGACATCAGTAAGTCCACGGAGACTTTGTCCGAGTTGCTGTCTTCTCGGCCCGTGTTCTTCCGCGCTCCTCAGTTCGGAGCAGATGGAAACACCATCATGGCTTTGGAGGACCTTGGATATCAGGTGGACTCTTCTGTTCTTCCTGGCAGACTGGTGAGGCAACGTTTCTTTCGCAAGGTCCTCGACTTCACTGACGCCCCCCTAGGTGTGTACAATCCATCTCACGAAGATATCACAAAGGAAGGCCAGTCTCCGATAGTCGAGATACCCTTGACAGAGAACTCCCTCCGAAGGGGCACCCCTCTGGGGATGGGATTCGTGAATTCTGAAGGAGCTGAGGCCGCAATTGCCGCATCCAGGGCAAACAAGGGTGAGTACATCACATTCCTCATCCATCCGTGGGAATGCATTGACATCGTCGAGTCGTTTCCGCACCTCCCTAGACATCTAGCCAATGAATGTAGTTCCGATATGTCTGACTTCCGCAGGATGCTCGAAGAACTCCTTGACCTCGGAGAGTCCACCAACCTCGTTCACTTGGCAAATGAATACAAGGGCGTGAAGACCCAATGAAGATTCTTCTCCTCTGGCCGACGTTCCATCCGATTCCCAACGCTGCGGCCACAAGGGGAGAGGCCTTTGCCAGATATCTCGCAGAGAAGGGCAATCAGGTTTGCGTCATCACTCCCATTAGGGACTCGGTTCATCAAGATGACCGCCGAAGTCAGTATACTGTGACAAGAATGAGGACTTACGACACACTCTCGGAGAAGCACGGGTGGGTTGCATCGTCATTATTGGCACCCTTTCCTCTGCTGTCCATGCGAAGGGAGGTTGCCAGATTACGGCCTGACCTCATCATCGCAAGTAGTCCTGCGCCTTTCCTGGCATTCGAGGGGTTCCTAGTCAGTCGCTCTCAGCAAACCCCATTCGTGTACGACATGAGGGATTCCTGGCGGCTGGAGGAATACACTCACAGTGGAGTGCTCAGGAACAAGGCAAAGCGATCGATAGAG
>JAJISH010000184.1 GCA_022848825.1 Thermoplasmatota archaeon | reverse complement strand
TGGTACTCGTTCATATTCTCAACGGCCCTCTGGGGCGCACTGACCGTGTTCCCGTTGTACTTCCTAACTAAGGGAGCCTTCGGAAGAAAGGCGGCGATGCTGGCGGCCTTCCTGCTCGCGGTCATGCCCGCACACATCCAGAGAAGTCCGCTAACAAACGGCGACCACGACGCATACGTTCTCTTCTTCGTCGTTACGACTTTCTTCTTCTTCATGAGGGCTTTGGGCACCCTTCAAGAGAGAAAATGGGTCCGCAACTGGTTCAAGCCGAAGGACATCACGAAGGGGCTCTCGGAGTTCTTCAGGTCGAACCGCGAACCTGTCCTTTACTCCTTCATGGCTGCCATATCCCTCACCGCGATTGCGCTTGCGTGGAAGGGGTTCGGTTACGTCGTCGTCATTCTGCTCCTTTACTTCTTCTTCCAGATCCTGCTGAACAAGTTCAGAGGTGCCGATTCTACTGGCATCCTCGTCTGCTTCGCCGTCACAGTGGGCGTGGCCCTCATTCTGTCCATGCCCTGGTATGTCCAGTTCCTGAAGATGGGGGATTTCTCCACGCCGGCGTACATGTTCATTGCCGGGCTCGTCTTCGGCGTGATATTCGTGGTCACCAGGGACTATCCCTGGTCTCTCGTGATGCCTTCTTTTTTCGCCGCTTCAGGTATTGCGCTGTTCCTCATGTTCATATTCGTTCCGACAACCGTCTCCACTTTCCTCGCGGGCGCTGGTTACTTCATCAGGACGAAAGCATACGAGACCATTGCTGAAGCCCAGCCGCCCACGTTCAGCCAACAAGCGATGTCGTTCGGGGCGATAACTTATTTCCTCGGGCTGTTTGGACTCGCCTACGCTGCCGTGCAGCTCCCGAAGAGGATGAAACCGGACTACCTCTTCATAATCGTGTGGACAGGTGCCGCCATTTTCATGGCATTGTCAGCCGCCAGGTTCATATTCAACGCCGGGCCCGCCTTCGCGGCCGCATCCGCCTGGATCGTCATGTTGGTCATCGATAAGCTGGACTTCAAGTCCGCCAAGAAGGTGTACGACAGCCTGAGCGGTAGCAAGCTTCATGCCCTGAGAAGGGGCGTCAAGGTCCGACACGTGGTGGGGGTGCTCTTCATAGCCTTCCTCGTGGTCCTGCCGAACGTCTGGTACGGAGTGGATGCGTCCATACCGTTCGAAGACAAGAGGAGGCTCGATGAAGAGATCTACGATTCCACGCCGTACTTCATGCAACCCGAGCACTACACAGCACCGTGGTTCTTGGGTGCGTTCGGATACTCCTTGCCCCTCAGCAACAGATACTGGCCCGCTGCTTGGGACTGGCTCGCGAAGCAGGATGAGGACATACTCCCGTACGAGGACAGACCGGCGTTCCTGAGCTGGTGGGACTACGGTTTCGAGGCCGTCCAGGAGGGCAAGCACCCGACGGTTGCGGACAACTTCCTCCACGGGTACCCCACGGCGGGTAATTTCATAGCGGCCCAAGATGAGAACACAGCGATCGCGTACCTTTCCACACAGCTTATTCAGGGCGACTACGCGGAGCACGGCAGACAGCTCGGTCCCGAGATCAGGGCGATACTCGAGAAGCACGGCCTCAACCCGGACGAGGTGGAGATGGTGCTGCGCTATCCGACGATCTACATAGACGAGATCGTCAGGGACCCGGACCGTTTCGGACCCAGGGACGATGTCATCCAGGCACAGAACGCGCTGCTCATCTACATGAAGCAGATTCTCATAGAGCAGCTCGACACGGATGAGCAGGCGGACTTGTACTTGGACATCATCGGGGCCACTGGGAAGTCCATTAGGTACTTCTCCGTCGACTCGAGGATGTTTCCCTTCAGCGGGGGCAACCCTGGCATCTTCTACGCGCCGATCAAGCTCTCGGACCACAGGATCAAGGATTACGACGTGCGACCTGATGTTCCCATTGACTTCTTCGATCTCATCTGCGTGGATTCCAGAGGAATGGGACACAGCTGCGACGACGTGACGGCAGCCCAGGGCGTTTCCAGCTTCGAGATCGACTACAAGGACATGTTCTGGGACAGCATGTTCTACCGGGCGTACATAGGGTACAGCGCGAAGGACCTCGGCGAGGACAAGGAGGGCATTCCAGGGTTGTCGGGCGAGTACACGAACTCCATCCCACTCCACGGCTGGGGTCTGAAACACTTCAAGATGGTATACCGAACCGCCTACTACAATCCGTATCCGCCAGATCAGTATCAGAACCACACGGACGCTTGGACTGCTGTGAACTTCGATGACGCTCTGAGATACCAGGAGGAGATCCAGGTGGGTCTTAGGCAGGGCGTTGTGGATATCAGTCCCAGGTCAGGACTGTCGAGCGGTGTTGTGTTCCTGAAGTACTACCACGGAGCCATTGTGAGCGGCACCGTGACCGTGGACGGAGAAACGCCGCTTAGCGGCATCCGGGTCACTGTCAGGGATGAGTACAGCGTTCCCCACTACGTGTCGCATACGGACTCGAACGGCAACTATCAGGTCCTCGTACCGTTCGGGGATATCGACTTGGTCGCATCCACCGGAACATCGAACAACATGACGATGATCGGAGAGACCGTCCTGAATACGACGACAATCTCCGTCACGGACGCGCAGGCGATGAGGATGCCCAACGACATGGACGGAGACGGAGAACTGGACTTCTACATCACGGAGAACATCGTCGTCGATGGCGGCGGCCTCACGGGATCGGTCTTCATCGACGAGAACGAGAACACATTCTCAGAGTCGTACGAGTCGAGGATAGCAAATGCGGAGCTCGTATTCATTCACGTGAACACGGGTAAGGAGGTCAGGGCCACGACGAATGAGAATGGCTTCTACAAGATGACGGGAGCCTTCCCTGGAGAATACGAGCTCATCGTCGTGACTCCGGATAGGACACTTGGTCCGTACGGCTTGAACGTGACGGCAGGGGAGACGAAGCTTACAAACGTCCCAGTGCAACCCTCGAGCATCGGCGGGCTGGTGAGATTCGAGGACGGCACCCCCGCAGAGGACACAACGGTCGTCCTCTTGGACGAGCACAATGGGACGGAGATAGGGCAGATATCCGGATTGAATGGCGTTTTCGAGTTCACCTCCCTCCTTCCTGGCAACTTCACCATACTTGCAGAGAGAGGAGAATACAAGAGCCTGCCGCTTAGACTCAGGATATTGGACGAGGGCGACAGTAGAATCAGGAATGTGACGCTCCTACCCGGCGGAGATGTGAAGGGCAGGAGTCGAGAGTTCGGGAACGCGATATCCAATGTTGCCATCGTATTCAGGAGTCTCAGACATCAGACGTTCGACGTCTTCGTGAGGACGGACGAGGGCGGATTCTACGAGGTCGATCTGCCTGAGGGTGACTATCTGGTATACTCCCTTCACGATATGGAGGGGCAGAAGCTCGTTCACATGAGGGGGCTGACCGTTCGCAGGGGGGAGACCACTCTCTACGACGTCAACTTGGAGGACGCGATCGAGGTCTCGGGGAACGTCGTCGACGACGTGAACGAGTTCCCGCAGAACCAGATCAGGATCTATTTCGACACAGGCGACGCGAGGATTGTTGTGATCACGGACGCCAAGGGGGACTACTCCCTCCATATTCCGAAGGGAGAGTACAGCATCTGGGTCAGCCAGCAGAACTTCGTTCATCTGGAGAAGAGGCAGCTCACCTCGGACACGACCATCAACCTGCGCCTCCAGACGAGCGTTTCCGTGACGAACACGCTATATGAGGACAAGAACGCCAACGACATGTACGACATCGGCGAGGGGGTAGAGGACGTCGAGGTCGCCATAACCGACTCGAAGGGAGCAGTGGTCAAGTTCCTCACCGACGGCGCGGGGAAGTTCACGGGCCCGCTTCCCGAAGGTGGCCAATACACGGTCGTTTTCTCGAAGAGGGGCTACTCGAGCAAACAGATCGGACCCGTGAGCGTTGCGGACATCAACCAATACGGGGCCATGCAGCTCATCTCGCTGTTCGTTGGCGTTCAGGGATCCGTCTTGATGAACGGGGAGATCTTCACCGACCAGACGCTCGAAGTGAGATTCGAATCCGCTGGCGATGGTGCCATTTCGGATGAAATCCTCACATCCCAGGGAGAGTTCCAACTGTCCCTTAGGCCTGGGGAATACGATGTAGTCATAGACGAGCCCGTTGGCGGGTCAGAGGTGGAGAGATATCAGCTTGTCCTCCCGATGGAGCTCAAGCTGGATCCCACCGACCGCCCGGTCCAGATAGAGCTCTCGATCACGAACAAGTTCCTTGTCTCGGGGAACGTCACGCTTGGAGGGATTCAGGTCTCCTCGAACATCACAATATCAGGCGCGCAGAACGATTCCGCGGAACTCCCGAGCGGAGAGTTCTCATTCTACATGCCAGAGGGCGAATACACCATCGTCGCCCAGAAGGACATCAACGGGACCGGGTTCATGAGCGTCAAATCGATCGTCATCTCCGGTCCGTTGACACTGGATATGGAGCTTCATCCTAAGACTAACGTGACTGGAAGGGTGTTCTACGACGGCAGTGAACACTTGACAAGATTGAACATAAGCTTCCTGTCTGAGAGCGGTGAGCCGATAGACAGAGTGAGCACGACCGTCGCAATGTATTCCGTCGATCTCCCACCTGGGAGGTTCGTCGTAGAGATCGATCACCCCGAAAACGCCACTATCGACGGGCTGTTCAAGTTCGTGCGATACCAGTTCTCGGAGACTCTTCTTATCACCGAGGGACTTTCCGAGAAGACATACAATATCAACCTGGTCAGGGCGTTCGACAATGTGACGGTCTCAGGGACCATTCTTCATCAGGGCCAGGGTGTCGAGGCTGAGGCGATAATATCAGCTGATTCGCAGACTGCCATGGACACGACCTTCCAGTCACAATCCGATGGCGCGTTCAGTCTAACGCTGGCTCCCGGACAGTACAGCATATACATCCACAAGAAGGAGGGCCATCTCGTCTTCCTCGGTCTCTTCGAGATAGTGTTCGGTGAGGACAGAGAGTTCGAGCTTGAGCTGACGGAATCGTACAGGGTCTCGGGCACGGCGAGCTATCGGGAAGGGCTCCGTCAGAAGACGTACATCTCCGTCCTAGGAGAGGGGAGCCACGACCTCGAGTCGGACGACAATGGCTACTTCGAGGTCTACCTGCCTCCGAGCCTCTACGAGATCAACGCGTACACGGAGGACTATGAGGGAGAGAAGCTGATAAGGTACAGCGCAGTCCAGAACCTGGATGTCTCCGGAAACGAGGTCGTTTCCCTCAAGCTCGAAAAGGAGATCGTCAGGAGCGTCGATATCGCGTGGGACTCGGGCCAGAAGAGGAAGATCGGCGGAGGAGAAAGCGTAACATACACAATCACAATCGAGAACACTGGCAACGTTCCCGACGAGTTCGAGATGACAGGTGTCCCGCCCCGCGACGGATGGACATTCAAGTTCAGCCCGTCGAAGATCTCACTCGGGACGGGAGAGCAGGCCCATGGCTCATTTGAGGTCACGGTCACCGCTCCTGCGGACGCTCTTATCGAGCACGGCCCAGTGAAGATCCTGGCGACATCGGCCAACGACGCTGACAAGACGGACGAGGTCACGGTCGAGATAGAGATCAAGCAGTTCTGGGGGATAGCCCTGGAGGTCTCCTCCGACGTACCAATCTACGACGGCACGTACCTGGACATCCTCGTGAACCTCACCAACTCCGGCAACGGTCCCGACTCGTACTTCATAGAGATTACGAACGTCCAGCCAATTGAGAACGAGGGCTGGGAGGTCGGACTGAGAAACGAGACATCGCAGCACACGGCCGCGTCATTGATCGGTTTCGAGGTTCCCGCCAATTCGACTTCCACGTTCGGTCTCAGGCTCATACCGGCGAGAAAACTGCTGAACCAGACCGTGAGCATAACCGCTCACTCCCATGATAACTGGGGCAATGATGAGTCCATCGACATCGAAGTGGCATCACCGACAACCCAAGTCGTTGGCGAGAACATGTTCGCCGAGGGCCCAAACGCCCACACCGAACCTCTGGAAGACTATGTGAGCTACCTCCTCGTGGGCGTGATCGTCGCTGCCCTTGTCGTCGCACTCGCTTTTGTGAGAAGGAGGAGAAGGAAGTGAAGCGGGTTGTTCTTGCTTTCCTGATTATGTCCTCGCTCCTTGTGCTGGTGCCGAGCGCTGCCTCGCAGGACGTCATCGTCGATGTTGAAGGCCCCAGGATCATGCCCATCGGCGGCAAGGCGCAGTTCAACATCACCGCTGCAGGCGGCCCCGGAGAACAAGGCGGGAACTACAATATCACGGCCTTCCTCCTCGCGGACAACTTGACAGGCGCAGACCCTTCACCGGGGAAGGTTTTCATAAATCTCACGACTGAGCCACATTGGGAGATAAATATCACCGTGCCCTATGCGGCGCAGACCGTGACCTTCGTTATCAACGTCACGTCGAGCCTTGAGAACGAGACCGACTTCAAGCTCGTGAAGACCAAGATTAGGGTCGTTGGCCCCATCATCCTCAGCGCGGAGATCTTCAACCCGCTGGAATACGAGCTGAAAGGAGTTCCCGTGGACTTCTATGTGAGAAAGCCGAGCGAGACAGAGGACCGGCTCGTGGGAAGTTCCACGATAGAATCCATTGCTCCCGGGAAGAGCGAATACGCCTCGTTCGACTGGATAATCGCAGACCCTGAAGAAGGGCAGTACACGCTCACTGTCGTCGTCGACTTGGACAGGGACGGTACGATCGATGAGAACGCAGGGGATTCTGTCGCCATCTCATACTTCTACGTTGGGGGCGGAGTGAACTACATCACTTGGATACTCGTGGCTCTCATCGTCGCACTGGCCTTGCTG
>JAJISH010000183.1 GCA_022848825.1 Thermoplasmatota archaeon | reverse complement strand
CACATCGATGAGGATTCCCCTCACCGTGGCATCCACGGCACCGCCCCTCTCGGCGATCTCCTCGATCCACCTCCTCGAAGGTCTCATGATGTCCTCGGTCGACGGGAAATCCGCATCCTTGAGGATCTCTACGTTCGCCCTGTGATCGAAACCCAACTGGGGCATGCCTCTCCACGTCTTGGAGTAGCCTCCGTCGATCTTTGCGACGTCGCCCTCCCTGAGCTCGAAGTCCGCCCAGGCGGAGAACTGGGCCTTTCCCGTGGAATCGCCTATGAGCCCCGAGAACACCGTCTTCTTCTGTCCCTCCACGTCCACTTCTCTCGACTCGATGGAGATGATCCTCCCGACGACCGAGACGTTACTCATGCCCCCACGCAAATCCCCCAGTTCCACAGATGTCGCCGGTCTCTCCGGTGGTACATAAGGCGGCAGGGCGTCCGGAGACTCCTTCTCAACAGACGTTCTGTTCCCCAGGTTGAGCTGAACCTCTCCCCTGAACTCCTTCGTGTACGCGTTCTGGATCTTCACGACATCGCCCTTCTCCACGTCCATCGCGTCAGCTTCCCAGGCCGTGAAGGGCACAGTCCCCGTGCTGTCCCCGAATATCCCGTACAAGATGGTCTTGGATACGCCTTCGACCTCGATCTCCCTCTCGTTGACGCTGACGACCCTAGCCAGAAGATCCACGCTAAACTCGTTCGGAGTCAGATCGACAATCGTTTTCTGTGCTCCGAGGGAGAGAAGGGAGGGATTGCCTCCATGCTTCTTGACGATGCTCCTTTTCGCGGTCCCCAAAGGGACCCTATACACTGTCAGATAGCTGTTCAGCTCACGTTCAATATTCGCTTCGCTCACTTTATTCCCGAGCGCCCTTGTTATGTCCTTCACATGGGGCGCGATATTCTCTTTTTCCAATCTTTCAACCCCTGAGAGGCTTCCTTTTCAGTGCCTCCGAGAACTGAACGTTCCCGGAACTTAAAAAGCTTTACAGGAGGGGATGGTGAAACTGGGGAGCCAGCACTTGCACGCGACATATCTTGACAAGACAAAAGTCATCACGCTGCAAGAATGGACACTGGACCCTGTCACCGCGCTGCAAAATCCTATAATATCGGGTTGGGATACGAATCACCATGGAAGAGGAGGACCGTCTGACCTTTCGCGGCGTGCAGGGGAAGATGCTCTTCGTGTTGCTGACAATCCTTTACTTCGTTGTCGCAAGGTTCTTGGCGGTCCTCTCCCACGAAGTCCTCGGTCACGGTCTCAGTTCCGAGCTCATTGGCGGGCAGTTCTACGCCGTCTACGTGTCCCCTGGCTTTGGATTCACGGCCGCGCATATCCCCGATGCCACGGCTCCAGCGCTTCAGGTCCTCTATCTCATGGCAGGGATAATCACGGAGGTCGTTATGGGCCTCGTCATTCTCCTACTCATATATCCCAGGCTCAAATCCTTCTTCCACAGACTGTTCGCGCTGCTCCTTCTTGAGGCCCTCCTCATCCACTCGATGATGTACATGGTCCTCGGGTCATTCATCGGTGAGAGTGGGGATTCGATCAAGGCCATCCACTTCCTCCCAGGCGTCGACCATTTCTGGACGGTCAGGTTCGTCGTGACAGGTCTCCTACTCACGATCGCATTCGCGTACGTGATCTCGAGCAAGGCTCTCGATCTCCTTCGGGAGCATTTCGCGCTACGGACGAGAAGGTCGGCGTTTCGTATCCTCCTCCTGTTCTGGTTGCCTCACCTCACAGTCGGTCTTCTTGCGGGGCTCATCGGATATGGCCTGGTCCCCGATATCGTCCTCAGCTACCTTCTTGTCTTCATCACGGTCACTGTCCTGATATTCCTGTTGGCGTCTTTCTACGTCTCCAGAGAGCGGCCACCGAGCCCGGATGTCACGACCGTCGGATGGAGGGGGGTCTTCGCCACTCTCATTGCCTTTCTCATCGTCCTCTCCGTTTGGTTCCTGGCTTTTGGCGCTGCACCGTCAACCGCACACGGGGTTCTGGTCGGGGAGCCGCCCTCGGAGGAGGAGATCTACTACACGGAGAGCTACGCCGTGAACCTGCACATAATCATAGACGAAGACTTCAACATCACGGTAGAGGTGAGAATGAAGGCGTTTGGCGATATATCCAGCCCCCTCGATGAGGCGATATGGAGGACGTTCGACGAGCGCCCGTATTGGAGCACGTATCACAGTCTTGGTATCTTCGTGGCGAAGGAAGTGCTAGACTACACTGGCTGGAGTGAGGTCAATCACAGCATCGGAGCCGAGGTCCACGGTTGCGGGGATGTTTGGTCCAACGGGAAGATGATGACGCTGCGGTTCACGAACGCCAATGTCTCCCTCTTTCAGGAGCAGAACGGTAACAAGGTCTTGCGGGTCTACGACCCGTGGAAGGAGGAGTACCCGCCGGGGAACCAGTACCTGGACGCGATCAACATTACGTGGGCTGCATCCATAACTCTGGAGGACTACCCAATGGGCGGCGGACTGGATCCAATCGCCGTGGAATCAACATACGTCACGTGGGTGTTCTCCTCCTACGAAGAGGCGCACATCGTCTACGAACTGGAGTTCTCGTCCTAGCTACTGGGTGAACGTCTCCACGCTTGGGTACTTGCTCTTCAAGTGGTTCAGCAGAAGGCTCCTGTTCCTCTTCAGATGGGACTCGTACCATGTCTTCACGACATCCCTGAAGACGCCGTGGACATCGCCCATCTGGACCTTCTCGAGGGGCTCTTCGTAGAGCAAGTGCTGGCTGTATATCCTCTTCCAGCCCGAGTACTTGTAATAGTGCTCACCCTCGCAGTACTGGAAGTCTATCCGGATGCTGGGCTTGTTGTTCTCCACATAGTAGGAGACGCGCAGGGCGTCCCCTATCCTTCCCTGGTCCTGCGTCCTGTCCACGAGCTCGATCCTGTTGACGCCAGCAACGTTGAAGCTGGTCCTCCACTTCCACCCGCCGTAGGGGAACTCGTCGAACTGGGCAAAAGCCGTGTAGCTCGGCTCGATGGTGAAGTGCACGTTGATCTTGTTGAACCTCTTCCAGATCTTCCAGAAGTCCTCGATCAGAGAACGATTGACCTCAAGTTTCTGAGTGTTCTGCTCACCGAAGCTCTCGATTATCTCCTTGGTCTGCTCTTCGAGCTCCTTGTCCAGGGACTCGAACCAATTCTCTTTTGCTTTCTTCTTTGAAACCATCAGAACCACTCACAGGTGAATCCAATTTCAGATTAAAAGCTTTTGTGATGTGGAATCGAATCTACCAACCCGTCGTCGGGACATCACATTCTTTAAAGAGGCCGTCCATGGACGGTCTCCATGACGCTCGTGGACAACGCCGAAGCCGCGATTGAGAAGTCGGAGAGCATCATGACGCTCTTCTTTGCCACATGGTGCCCTTTCTGCAGAGCGTTCAAGCCCTCATTTGAGGACCTCGCCTCATCCCCCAACGGGGATTTCGGGGAGATTGACATCAGCGACGAAGAGAGCGAATACTGGGACAAGTACGACATCAACATAGTCCCGACGCTGATCGCATTCTCCCACGGGAAGGTCACAGCCAGGAGGGACGGCAAGCCGCACGTCGGTCTGAGCGAATCAGACCTGAAAGGACTCATGGAGGAAATCTAGGGCTGACAGCTCCTCACTTGCCCCCGTCGACGATCTCTTCAATCATCTCGGCGAGGATTCTTCTCACGAGCTTCCCGTCCGCCCTTCCGCGGAGGCGCTGCATCACAACTCCCATGAGCGGGCCGACCGCATCCTCTCCCTTTTCCCTCACAAACTCCAGTCTCTCCTCCACAACGTCCCGCACGATCGCATCGACATCCTCCTTTGAAGCGGCCTCCAATCCGAGCTTCCGCAGAGCGGCCTCGACAGTTACGCCCTCGGCGAGCACGGTCCGCAGGAGCTCCGGGAGAGCTTCTCTTGTGAATGTGCCGTCACGCAAGAAGATGAACAGATCCCTGAAGGTCTGGACCGAGATTGTGTCGATGCGGTGACCCTGGCGCTCAAGCTCAGGAAAGACGTTGGATATCATGGACGCGGCGGTTCTCGCCTCCCCGAACTCCTTGGCGAGCTCCTCGAAGAGCTCGTCGTAACCTTCCTCCAGAATGACTCCAATCTGCTGCTCGTGGACCCCGTACTCTCGGACGAGCCTCTCCATCTTGTCCTCTGGAAGCTCTGGAAGTCCCGCCTCGATTCTCTCCAGCCGTTCTGCCGATATCGCGATTGGCGGCACGTCAGTCTCTGGATACATGCGTGCCTTCCCTGGAAGCGGCCTTGAATAGACCGTCGTGCCATCCAGGCCGGGGTCCCTCGTCTCCTCAGGCACACCCTCGGCGGCCGCCTTCGCCCGCTCAATCACCCGCCCAACTGCCTCTTCCGCCACCTTCTTCCTGTCCGCCAGGATCAGAAACGCATCGTCATCCTCTAGCCCGAGGGTCTTCCTGATGTCCGGAACCTCCTTCCCGATCCCGTATGCGGGAAGTTCATCCGAAT
>JAJISH010000182.1 GCA_022848825.1 Thermoplasmatota archaeon | reverse complement strand
GTAAGAGATTATGTTTCGATACAATGCATTGCTCAAAATGCGGAGCTGAGGTGGAAGAGAAGGCTGCGTTCTGTCCCGGTTGCGGGCACCAGATCAAGTCGAAATCGGAGCAGTTCGTGGGCGACGCTGGACGCGTGACAGGCGAGGTCATCGAGGGCGCTGTGGATATTACTGAGAAGGCCTACGATAAGACGAAGCCCATTGTCAAGGACGCTGGGAGGAAGACGAAGGGTTTCGTGAAAGGCGTCGCCAAGAAGCTCAAGGGAGAGGAAGAGAAGTCTTAAATCGCCCAGACTCTTGCACGATAACATGGCTGGTTCTAGGTTCGACCTCATCTCGAGGGGAGCGGAAGAGATCATCACGGACGAGGAGCTAGCGTCGCTCCTCGACGAGAAGGAGAAGATACGCTCCTACGTCGGGTTCGAGCCCTCGGGGATCGTGCACATCGGCCAGGGCTTCGTCGTGGCGCGCAAGATCATCGACTTCTGCGAGGCCGGGCTGGACACGACGTTCCTGCTCGCGGACTGGCACGCCTACATCAACGACAAGCTCGACGGGACGCTGGAGAGCATCAAGATATGCGGGGACTACGTGCGGGACTGCTTCATCGCGCTCGGCGTTGACCCGCAGAAGACGGAGTTCCTCTTCGCGAACGAGCTGGTGGGCAGGCGGGAGTACTGGCAGAAGGTGCTGTCCATATCCAAGAACGCGACCGTGTCGCGCATGCGGCGGGCGATGACGATCATGGGCCGCAAGGAGGAGGACGCCGACATGGACGCCTCCAAGCTCATCTACCCGGCGATGCAGGCCGCCGACATCGTGGAGCTGGACCTCGACATAGCCCTGGGCGGGATGGACCAGAGGCAGGCGCACATGCTCCTGCGGGACGTGGCGGGGAAGATAGGCGCGAGGAAGCCTGTCGCCGTGCACACGCCGCTTCTGGCGGGACTTCAGGGCGGCGGGCGCATGGACTCCTTCGAGGGAAAGATGAGCAAGTCCAAGCCGGAGACGTTCATATCCATTCACGAGACGCCCGAAGTCGTGGAGCAGAAGATCAGGAAGGCGTTCTGCCCAGAGGGGGACGTCGATGACAACCCCGTCCTGGAGATATGCAGGCTCATCATCCTTCCGGCGGTCGAGGAGTTCAAGGTCGAGCGGGAGGAGAAGTTCGGCGGGGATGTCTCCTTCAGGAGCTACGAGGAACTTAGAAAGGCGTTTGGCGGGAGGGAGCTGCACCCGAGCGACCTGAAGAACGCGACGACGCGGTACCTGAACGAGATCATGGAACCCGTGCGCGCTTACTTCGAGAAGCACCCGGACAACTACGAGAAGATCGTCGAGCTGACATCGTGAGAGCGATGGACAAGGACGAGATCCGGGAGATGATCTGGGACGTCATGGAAGAGAAGGACATCGCTCTTTTCCCCCGCCCGGTTCTCGGACGCATCCCCAATTTCAAGGGCGCCGACGTGGCCGCCAAGAGGGTGGAAGAGCTGGAATCCTGGCGGGAAGCCAGGTTCGTGAAGTGCAACCCCGACAGCCCGCAGAGACCGCTCAGGGAGATGGCGCTGCAGAGCGGGAAGACGATATACATGGCCGTTCCCCGCCTGAGGGAGGAGAAGTGCTTCATCCGAGTCGACCCGAACTACATCGAGTCCCCGCGAAAGGCATCGACGATCCGAGGCGCCTTCAAGTACGGTCGGGCGGTGCATCCGCGAGAGATGAATCCTGTTGACATCGTCGTAGCGGGCTCCGTCGCCGTGAACCGCTCAGGCGGGAGGGTCGGGAAGGGCGGCGGCTACTCGGACCTGGAGTACGCCCTCGGGCGGGAGTTCGGCATCGTCGATGAGGACACGCCGATTCTAACGACAGTCCACGCGGTCCAGGTCGTTGACGTTGACATTCCGATGGTCGAGCACGATGTCCCGATCGATTTCATCGTCACGAGGAGCGAGGTCATCGAGTGCGAGAGGAGGGAGAAGCCCAACGGGATCCTCTGGGAGAGGCTCGACGAGGGGAAGTTGAGGAGCATCCCCGTTCTTGGGTCGGTCAACTCACGAAAAGACTAAATCTTAGCGGGTCGTTAGTTGATACGCCAGGAGACCGTGGACGGCTGACGGTGCCTTCGGGCGCTGAGGAAAGTCCCCCCTCCAACAGAAGGTGGACTGGTTCAAGCCAGTTGTCCGAGAGGGCAGGCAAGGGCGCAGAAACGACACAGCCGCTGGATAATGCGATGATTCGCTAGGCGATGAGGTCTCCAGCGGATTTGGTGAGACGGCGACTCCCCACTGGAGCAAGTCCAAATAGCGAAAGCAGGTAGGACGCTTAGTCGAATGCCGTCGGAACAGAAGGGGGCTTACGACGGTCACCTGGCACTTCTTGTTCCTCGACTTTGATGTCCGTTCGTGTGGACATCACAAAAGGCTATACCACATTCTTTATAATGGACGAGGGCACAGTACTACCTACGGTGTGTGAGGGAGACGCGAAAATGAAAACGGCGATTAGGCTGTTCGCGCTCACGGTTGCGGCAGTACTGCTTCTTGTGAGCCTCAACCTTCTCGTGTCGGGCGAGCTCCCGGGGACCAGACAGGAGCTCATCCTTCGCGTCGGTGCTCAGGACGACATGAAGTCGAGGAACATACTGGCAATCAATGACGTTTGGTCCAAGAATGTCCTCTTCCCGTTGTACTCCACGGTTGCCCTGTTCGCCCCTGAGACAGAGGAGCTCATGCCCTACGTACTGAAGGGGATCGACGCGGACGATGACGGCACCTTTGAGCAGACCGAGTACGGTGAATTCAGTAAGCAGGAAGGCTTGAACACGAGCGTAGTGACAGCT
>JAJISH010000181.1 GCA_022848825.1 Thermoplasmatota archaeon | reverse complement strand
GCCAGTTGGTTCCACGTGAGAGTAGCGATCCGAGTACAACTGCAGCGATGGGCAAACCTCAAGAGCCCATGGCTTCAGCGCTTCAGAGATTTCCATGGTTCTCATCTTCCCGTCACCACTAGCTCCCCCCCTGAGCATGGGGACACCGTGCTTCAGGCCGATTGAGACAAGCTCTGGGAAGTACTGTGAACCGACCTTGATCTTCCAGGCCCGCATGATGTCCTGCTCCGGGAATAACTGTGAAAGGAACCGGAACATTATCGTGAGGCTTGTCTCTTCCGATGACGTGAAGGCAAGTGAAAGACGACGTGGACGTCGTGAATGCATAGCGAAAATCTCTGGCTTTGGAGTTCCTCCTTCAGCGAAATACAATCCAGATGAATATGCAAAGAGTGGGCCTATCTTCAGCTTGCTCTTCAGCTTCACCTCAATTGACCTGGGCCATCGTCCCCTGACCTGTGGATCGGAGACTGAAAACATCGGACGCTCACCGGCGATTGTGCCATAGGGGTGGCTTGAGAAGAAGTCCCGTATGTCAATCTCTTCGCCCAGTTCGGACGGTATGTCTGTCCACCCGACAAGCCCTTGAGGAGATGTCCTAGTGTCGTGATATATCGAAGATTCGAGTTCATACATCATCTTCAGGAAGAACTCCCCAAAGCCACTGAGGCCACCTATATGTAGTTCATCTGAACGGCTAGATCCCCCAGGCTCTCGAGCTCCCTTCTTATAGGGTCTTCGCAGAGATGCCGTTATCCTGTCTTCAGAATTGAGTGTGATTCCGGCTTTGGCTACATCTTGTGTCTTCACCTCCACCAGAATCTGCTGCATTATGTCCTTGTGCTGGTAGTAGAATGCAAGATTCTCCTCATTTGTGCCTGGGACGTTGCGACGCTCAGCCAGGTATCTTCTGTCTCCAGCATTCAAGGAAGGTCTCACATCCATGAATTCTTGTGGATGGGGAAGCTCCCCTCCATAGTGTTCCTTCAAGGAACGGAGGCCATCTCCTGCCATGAAATGCGCACTGTCTTCCCCGAGCGAAAACGTGAGGCGAAGCCTTCCTGAGAACAATCTCCTGAACTGGTCAACGGCAAATCGAACAAGGTTTGGCTCTCGTTGGGAGAAAGAGATCGAAGCCTTAATGACACCTAGGTTCCGTGGATCCTCGGAACCCTTTGCCCCATCTCCACTGTAGAGACCAAAGAAGGCTATGAGCTCCGTGTCAATTGGTATTCGTTCTCGTAGCGCGACACAGTCTCCGTGTCCGTCGTCACGTCGAATGACGATCATGCCGTCCGAGTTCTCTTCGTACTGATATCCAGCTGAGTACGTTCGGGCTTTGGCATCCGTAAGAAGCTTGCCCACTATTTGTCCATCTGTCTTGTCAAGATAACGCTTGATGTTGATCCAGCCAAGGGTCCTTTCCCGCGGTCTGTGTGTAGGCTTCTCTCTCGTGTCTTGGAGGATCTCTATGGGCTCCTTCACGAAATGTGTAATCAAATCGGAGAATATAGCACTTTCTCTGAGTATCTTCGAGAAGATAGGAAAGAAGGACTAGCGGCCCTGGCAGCAATTCGGCCTCATCCCGCCTCCAGCGAGCCCGCCGACAACCACATCTCCCTTCCCGCTCCGCCCGCGATGAGAGCCTCCCATCTCGGGGTCAAGAGGCTCCTCCTTCGGGGGAACGTATCCCTTGTTGAAGCGGACGCTGTTCCCCACGAAGTCGAGCAGGAGGAATGACAGCTTTCCGGCACACAGCCTCGTCCCGCGACCGCGTATCTGCTTGTACAAGATCTCGGACCGCGTCGAGCGGTAGAGGACTCTGCTCCAGCGGAGACGTTCACAGACCCCCCTTGCTTATGCATTTAAGTATCGATAGACGATTAGAGTCTAGTTGGACGTCTTGGATGATAGGATGAGTACAATCGATGCTGGATCTGCGAAATCTCCATCGTGGAAGGAGTACGAGAAGAACATGGGTGTTTCACTGCATAGTCTATGTTCGTACTTCGCCATGTTCCCACCTTCAATCCCACACTATTTCATTGAGAGGTATTCGGAACTGGGCGACATCGTACTTGATCCGTTTTCAGGTCGCGGTACAACTCCACTGCAGGCCTGCATCGACGGGCGCATCGGGGTGGGAAGCGATCTCAATCCATTGGCCTATGTGTTGACTAAGGCAAAGGTCCGAGTGCCCAGATATGGATGGATTGAACGCAGACTAGCGTCTCTTGAGGCAGAATACTATGAATCTCACAAGGAGTACTCACTTCGTGAACCCGATTGGCGAATCAGGATGCTGTACCACCCATTCACACTTCGGCAACTCAGCTTCTTGAAACCCCGACTCATCTGGAAGGAAAGCGATGTTGATGCTTTCATCGCCGCCTCGCTGCTGGGTGCTGCTCATGGAAAGTCCTCGGGGTACCTATCTCTGAGTATGCCGAACACCTTCAGCATGTCACCAAAATACATTCAGAGATTCGTGAATGAACACCATCTCAAGAGGCCGAAGCGTGATGTTTTCGAGATATTGCGAAGTCGCGTGGAACGTTTTCATGTCAAGCTACCATGTCGTGGAAAAGCTTATCGGCAAGACGCAAGGGATCTCAGATGGATTCCAGATGGAAGTGTGAAGCTGATTGTGACTTCTCCACCCTACACACGCACTGTGAAATACGGGACCTACAACTGGATTCGCCTGTGGCTCCTGGGTGAGGACGAGAAAGAAATAGATAGCAAGCTCTTCTGCAGCTCCTCAATTCCCAGATACCTGTGTTTCATCGAAGACGCACTGAAGGAGATGTGGAGGGTCCTGCAACCTGATGGGCACGTTGTGCTTGTAATAGGAGATGTTCGCGATCGCAGAACAGATGAAGTGGTCAACTTGGCGGATGCTGTTTTGAAGGATCATGCGTTGCCCATTGGCTTCGAGCTTGCAGAGTACTATGTTGATACGATAGATGACAGCCAGAAGGTCTCAAGGATTTGGGGCAAGACCAAAGGAAGAGCCACGAATCTCGAACGGATCCTTGTGCTCAGCAAGACTGACGCAGATTCCTAGGTCTCTGTTCCTTCATCCAGCATTCTGATCTCCTCAAGGGCTCCTTTGGTTGTCAGAGCAGTGAGTATGCTCCTCACTGCTCGAACAAGTTCTGCTCTCTCCAGGCTTTCGACGAAGTCAGGGTCCTCGAGCGCTTCACTGAAGAGCTCAACCTCATCCTTGGGCAATATCCCCTCGTGAAGGAGGAAGGCGTGGAAGGCCACTTGGAGCACGTAGCGCTTCTTTGTGTAGTTGAGATATGTGGGTGACCATTTTGCACGACTGAGGGTTCCCTTGAACCATTCATTCTCCATCGAGACATATATTATCGAAGATCCTCCATCTCCCTTGACCTCAGCGACATCAGAGTAATCCCACTCCAATTCTGTCCACTGGGACATATCTTCCGTGACCGTGATGATTAGTGGGGCGTCAACCTTCTGTTCCTTGTCTGGCCCTCCACCTGTCTCTTCAACTATGAGCCCTCTCCTGTCGTCGGCAAGCTCCACTAGATCTCCGTCCCTCCAAAAGGTCAGTATGACCTTCATGTCAAACTCGAAATCTGCCTTTGCCGATTTGACAGGTTCAACGGTAAGTCGGAGCCACCCATTCTTGAAGTCGACATCTTGGCTCTGCAAGGACAGGACATGTCCTGTCTCTATGTCCAGAGAGAGTTCCGCCTTCACTTCACGACGCCCCAAGAATCCATTCGGAGCATCAGTCTTCAGCAACAGAGTTCGGCTGGAGTCCAGGTAGAACTTCAGTGGGTCACCTCGTGAGGCAATCTCCAGATATGAAGGGAAATCTGGATTCGTATGGTGCGGTGCACCCCGTGTATAGCCCTTCTTGCGTTTCCTTTTTCTTGGTTTCCCTTCCTCTCCTGCATCGGCGTGTGTTCTGATGACGAATCTCCCAGGACGTACCCGGTCCAGCATTTCGGCGAGTTCCCTTCGGAGCTCTTCGGTGTCCTGAGTCAGTCCTTCCTGGAACTGCCTCTCACGACGATCCTCCTCAATGGCCCTGAGAGTCGGGTCCTCAAGAAGGCATTTTGAGACGGCTTCCCTGACCAGCGCCTTCCCTTCGGAAGTCATCGCCTCTCGAGTTGCCGTGAAGAGCTTCCTTCGACCCTCGATAATCAGTTGATCACAATCCACCTGCACAACGAGATGATCATAAGTGAACGGGAGTTTGCAGGATTCTTTCAGCATCCCCTTGGGAAGGAGAGTGTGAGT
>JAJISH010000180.1 GCA_022848825.1 Thermoplasmatota archaeon | reverse complement strand
CTGCTCTGGGCATCTCTATTCTGTCAGATGCAGACATTACCATTACAATGATGATCGTCGTCTTCGTGGCAATCCTCTTTCTCGCATTCGCCTACATTATGGCAAGAACCGGTAGGGCGCGAGCCGAGTTATTGGCCCCCTCATCGAACACGCTGAATGAGTCCAGTTCATAAGGAACGGAGGATGGTCGTGCAGATGTGGAGGTCGTTCTTTGCTCGCCAGGCTGGTCTCTCTTGTCGTCCTTCAATGAGGAGTACGACATTCCCGGGACTGTCCACATCGTCAATCGAGATTGGGCGCCGTATGCGCAGTTGCTTATCCTAATGATCGACCGATGACCGAGCCAGACACCCGCGCGGCGGAACTTCTATGACAAGAAGTTGTCAGAAGCTGCGCGTAGCGCCCGCCGTTTGTGTCGGTGGTGGGGTGTAAGGTCTAAGCCGAGACGACCAACTTCAGGTCTCTCTCCGCTCTTTTGCAGTTCTCTCCGAACATGATGCACTTAATCGTCTGCTCACCGATAACCTGAGCTGGAATATGGATGTTGACTGCCCTGTGACTCTGATAGCCAGATACGAAAGGGTTAAGTGCAGCCTGTATCATCATCAACTGCTGGAGGGAGGACGATGAATCTAGTTGCGGACGATTTAGGGGGGAAAGGGCAGGGGCCAGCAGAGGTCACCGATGTCGTCATCGGTGCACTCTTTGTGGCAGGTCTCGTCATCGTCGTTGTGATTCTTGGGGTGTATGAGGTAATGTCAGTCTTCTTGTCATTGATGTATATCTTATCAATCATCTTGGTAGGCATAATCGCACTTGCATATCTTAGATTGGATCCGAAGAGAAGGAAAGAAGTGTCCCAAAGATTCCTTCGCATTCTGGCTGAGTATCCTCTCTATGGAAGTCTTCTGAAAGGGGTCATCAAGAAGGTGGAAGACTCCGAAGAGGAGAGAAAGAGCTACGTAGAGAGACTCGAGGATGCGGAAGGCGATGAAGTCTTCAAGTATATTCTGCTCATCAACAATTCAGTTTGCGATTTGTATGTGGCCCAGACCCGCCTTCAGGCTAGTGAGAGTTTCAGGTTGTGCCAAATAGTATCAGTGGTTGGATTCATCCTGTTGATAGTAGGGATAGGGGTTGGAATCTACACCCACCTGTACACAGAATTGAGCCTTGACGCGGCGCTTCTGACCACAGGAGCAGGTATTCTTACTGAGTTCATCTCAGGCGTGTTCTTCCGTATGTACAACAAGACGCTACAACAGATGAGTGAATTTCATGACAGACTAGTGTCGTCCCAGAGGATTGCGTTGGGCCTCTTGACCAATAGTACGGTAACTAGTGAGACGACAAGAAACGAGAGCAAGATCGCCCTGTCAAGGATGCTAGTATCAGCGAATACTGAAGAGACAACATAATGCAGGGGGATCTATCAGTCTTCACGTGGACCTTCTTCCTCTTCCCTCGGACTTTGCGATCGTGTGCGCCGACCCAACACTTTGACCTTGTGCCGGGCTTCGGCCGCTTCCTCTTGTCGGCCCCTGTCTTCCAGCCGTACTTGCGGGCATCCTGCCGCATCTTTCGACTGCGCTGGTACCCGTTGTCTTCTTCGTGGTGTTACTCGGGATGATCATGTGCATTGTCCATGAACGTGGGCGATGAGAACGATGGCAGGGAGCCCGGGGACAGCATTCAGCTTTCCGTCCAATCTCACCAGAAGGTTGTAGTCTGGAAGAGATGTCGCCCTGCAATTGGACGTGGAAGGGCATCTCAGCCCACTCTCCCAGCACCTGGAAAAGAGTGGAAGCAACATCGTCGCCCATCTAGGTGCAGGAGATCGGTTTGCTGTGCTCCAACACGAGTGGGGGCATATCAGTCTGGCTTGGGAGGTGTCCCTAACCACGCAAAAATGCTTCAGCACCGCATCCAACGCGGGACCAGTCCGCTATGCCCTCCACGTAACTAGTGAAAACAGAGGTTCCACTTAAGGATTCCGGATGTTGACAATTGCAGGTCACGACTTGGCGTTTCCGTCGTATCGGACCAGGAGAGAGTAGTCTGGAAAGGGAATCTTCTCGTAGGTGAAGGGCCGGCTTCTGCAAGTATCCACCCCCATCCCAGCCTCTGTCAGATGACAGATATGGAGGAAATACGATGCTGAAAGTGAGTGTTAGGTCTACTGAGACGGGTAGACAAGCCAACTTCGAAGTCGAGGTCGAGGACGAGAATGAGACGATGAATACCCTTCAGGGACTGAGTCTTGTGCACGGGTTCGCCAAACTTGCACAGTTCATTCTGAAGTAGGAGTCGAGGATCTTCTTGAAGTCCTCCCAAGGAACGACGACACCGGTCTTGTCGAGCTGGGGCAGCTTGTCCGCATCTGCGGCGGTGCGGGTACTCGCCGAGACAGCACCGACGAAGGCGAGGGACAG
>JAJISH010000018.1 GCA_022848825.1 Thermoplasmatota archaeon | reverse complement strand
CTCAGCAAGGTCGGGACCTTCACGCTGGGAAGCGTTGCCGAGAAGGTTGCCCGGCACTCCAACCGGATGGTTCTCATTGTCAGGTGAGAGCTAGGGTTAAAATACTATGAGCCGCATTATTTCATAAGGCTGAGAATATGCTATTTGTGACCACTTTGAAACTTATGCCAGGGCAGTATGAGGATGCCACAAGGCTCTGCAAGCATCCCAAGATCCCAGAGAACGTGGAGATCAAGACGTTCCTCGGTCTTTTCGGTAAGCCCGATGTGCTGATAATCTTCGAGGCTCCCGATCCGACCGCCGCCGCTGACTTCGCTATTCAGTTCGGTCGGGTTGCGGAGTCCACCACGGCCGTGGCCCTGCCCATAGAGGAGTTCAAGTGGACTTGGTAGTCCCTTCTTCCTCTTCCTCGGACTCCATTTCTTGCCGTTTCCGGGCCCTTCTCCTGAAGACCAAGAAGGTCAGCCCTGCAAGCCAGACACCCTGGATTCCTATGACGAGCACCAATACCCAAAGAAGCATCTCTTCCTGCGTCATCCTAATTCTCCCGAATCCTGTGGGGACAATCCCTACGTAGCACGTTATGGAATGTCCCTATTAAACCATTCCCACATCGCGAGATTCGCCGCCAATCCAGTCGCCTATTGCTCGGACCAGGACACGCCAAAGCTCTTGTCTCCCGAACTCCTCCATATGATGGCTAGATCATAGTCCGTGTCGGGGACCACAGAGACTGTGAATTTGTCTCCTTTCGTGAGCTTGCCATCAAAGTCGATATACGTGACGTTGCCGACCGTTCCCGGTTCCAACGGATCCATCCTGCTCGCCTCGTCGACTGTTCCATTGATGAGCAGCACCGCGGAGAAGAGGCGGTAGGCCAGAGGGTTCTCGGGTGCCCCAGTCACTTCGAAAGCAGCAGTTCCCGGGTCCGAGGTTAGCTTAGAGAGAAAAATCAACGGCGGTGGACTCGACGTGCTGGTCACAAGCGAGGAAACCGTGATGTATACGACGGATGCAAGAACGACAGTGATAGCTACCATTAACACTACGGCTATGACGGGAGACACTCCTCTCGTGTTCACGGACTCATCCCCTCTGGAATCGTTCGAGAAAAAAAAGAAAGAGAGAGGTCCTAAGACCTCTACGGCACGTTCATTTCTTCGCTCGTTATCTTGTTGTCGGTTGACGCCCAGAGCAGAACGACCTCATACTTCGAGCCCGACGCCAGGTCCTCCAAGGTGAAGAAGTCCCCGCCAGTTAGCTTCTCATCGCTCGTCAGGTCGGTGAAGTTCAGCCATTCATCTCCACCCGAATTCTTTATGGCCATTCCTCCTGACACTACCACAGGCATATTGCTCCATGGTGTGCCATCCTTCAGGACAGAGATCTTGTAGGCGCTGAGTCCTTCCGATCTGCTGGGCGGCGCGACTTCGAGTTCATATCCCTCCGGTGTCGAAGAGGCTATCATATCCGCGGTCGGCGCACCTGTCGTGCCAGTGCCGATCAGACCGGACACCATCACGTACAGCACAGCTGCAAGTACCACGGTAATTGCCACCATGAGAATGGTAGCAATAACCGGAGACACAGCCTTCTCATTCCTTCGTATGTACTTCATGTTGTGTCACTCCTGTAGGTTACCCTACAGCTATTACTTTAGGCTCTGTCCGATATAAACGTTTCGCTTGAAGAATCGATAACAGGAACGAGCACCAGTTATTTCGGTGTGATACCCTCTTTCGTTATGGTGTACTCGTGGATTCCAGTCATCTCTGGATGGTTCCTCACTTTCCTGATGACAAGGTAGTTCTTGAACTTGTTCTCTACCCTCTCCCTCTGAAGCTCGATCGAGCAGTCTACTATCTCCTCAACGCTGCTCTGGGTGCGAGTAGCATAGACTCCCGTTAACAGTGTGAGCAGAGCCACTCCCTCCTGATGCTGGGTGTGACCCTTTATCGTCCTCAGGGAGGAAAGGACATCCACATGGTCGTAGTACTCCAGGAAGAAGTCCAGCGAGTCCACCACGACTCGGAACGGAGGATCCAGTCTGGATGTCTCGTACGTCAGGGCGGTGAGGAAGTTTATCCCGCCCCTGTCATCCACCTTCTCCTTCGTGGCAGCCATGAGATCCTTCATCGTTATCCCCTCCTGGCGGTAGCGGCTTATCTCGAGCTCCTTGGATAGCACGTTCTCGTAGTACTGGTCAGCGATGTTGACTATCTTCATGCTCGACTTCCAGCCGAAGTGCTCCATCGTGGACGTGACGTCCAGATCCCTCTCCGTCGTGGTGAAGTAGGCGACGTTCTCGGAGTCTATCCCCGCGCTTGCGAACTGCTTCGCAAAGAGCTCTGTCCCAGAGCCGGGCGGTCCCGCGACAAGCAGCGTGAAGCCCCTGGGTATCCCATCCATGAGGGCCTTGTCCAGAGCGGGGATTCCTGTTGGCACCGTGTCCATTCTACTCACCCGCCGCGACGATCGTCTCGTCAACCACGATATTGAGCATGTTCGAGATATCCTCGGACCTGTATTCCTCCATGGAGAATATCACTGTGTACGCCTTCTTGGCCCTGAGATTGTTGACGAGAAGGTGAAGGAACTCAGAGAGTATCTTCGTGTTGTTGTGGATTGCGAGCGAGTTGATGGAGTCCAGGATGATGATGTCGTTCTTCCCTTCTGTTCTCTTTATCAGGTACTCGACCTTGAGCATCAGGTTCTCCAGCATTGTCGGGCTCTCCACGTAGATGGTGTGTTCGTGCTTGGATGCCATGCTCATCATTATCTGGGATATGCAGTCCACGAAGTAGATGTTGGACATGTCTATCTCGAGGACCTGGAGTGCGTTGACTATCGATTGCGACGGTATGGTCGATGTGATGTAGATGCTGTCCAGCTCCTTCTTGACAGCGAAGTTGTCGAGGATGCCCCTGATAACGTCGAAGTAGTGCTCCGCCCGTATCTGCAGCGCGACCGCCGACGACTCGGGCAGGGTCAGAAGCTTCTCAGCAACGTTGGTGGTCACACTCATAGCCTCTATCCTCCAGCCACGCTCCCTCCCTTCAGCAGAGGCACCAAGAGGACTCCAGCCGAAGTCAGGTCCAAGACATACTTCGTCCGCGAGTGCTGGGTCCCCCTCATCTTCACTACCTGCAGTGTTCTGAGCAGGTCCCCTCTCCTCTCCAGATTGCCCATGAATATTATCCCGTCCGCGATTGCCTCTTCGACGCCGAAAAGAGAGTATCTCTCCTCTGCGGGGGATATCTCGGAGACGAGTACGCTGGTACAGCCGAGTGAGGACAGCGTCGCTCCGATCTTGAGAATGAAGTCTCTGATCTTCTCCTGGGTCCTGAGCCTGTAGCAGACGGATGTTATGGAGTCTATGACGAGTCTCTTCACGTCCATCTCCTTGACAATGTCCGCTACCGCTCTCACAAGGACATCCACCTCTTCCAACGAGAACTCCAGCTTATTCAGACCCAGTCTTTCGTAGACGACCGGCATGTCGACGAAGATGAGCTTTCCCTTCTTTATCAGGCTCTCCTCGAAGAAGTCGTACGGAATGATGTTCGTCAGCAGCTTGGAGGAAGCCTCCGTGACGGATATGAACAGACACGTCTCGCCGTCAAGCGCTCCGTGAACGAGGAACTCGAGGCTCAGGGTAGTCTTTCCTGTTCCGCAACTGCCAGTGACGAGGATCGTGTTCCCTCTCGGTATCCCTCCGTCGAGGGCGTTGTCCAGGCCCTGGATACCTGTTACGCATCTCTCCCGGGTCGAGGTTGAAAGGTCCACCTTAGGTGCCATTCTCAGACCCTATCATACAGGCTTCTTATATTTCTTTTCTTGTCGATATCAGGCCAAGAAACACGGCTGGGTTCGACGATACGTTTTTAAATCGCGATGTGTGTTGCCGAACCATGGCGGAGGAGGCAAGACTCCAGGTCGCGCTTGACCTGATGCAGCTTGATAGGGCCATTCAGATAGCGAGGGAGTCCGTTGAGGGCGGCGTCGACTGGTTGGAGGCGGGAACGCCGCTGATAAAAAGCGAGGGGATGGAATCGGTCAGGGCGCTCAAGAAGGAGTTCGTTGATAGAAAAATCGTCGCGGACATGAAGACGATGGACACTGGAGCATTCGAAGTCGAGATTGCATCTAAGGCGGGTTCGGACATCGTCGTGATCATGGCGCAGGCGGATGACACAACCATCCTGGAATCGGTGAAGGCCGCGAGACGTTATGGGTCGGAGATCATGGCGGACCTGATAGGCGTTGAGGATCCCGTTCGGAGGGCAAAGGAGGTCCAGGAGCTCGGGGTCGACTATCTCTGCGTGCACGTTAGCATCGATGAGCAGATGATAGCCAAAGGGCCGCTAGAGACGCTCAGGGCGGTCTGTGAGGTTGCGAGAGTCCCCGTGGCCGTGGCGGGTGGACTGAACTCTGAGACCGTGGTGGAGGCCGTGAAGGCCGGTGCCAGCATCGTCATCGTGGGCGGGGCGATCATAAAGGCCGCCAAGGTCAAGGAGGCCACCGAAGCGATAAAGGAGGCCCTTAGGACACAGAAGATAGTCAAGACGGACCTCTACAAGAAGTACGGGGAGGAGGACCTGAGGGAGGCCTTCGAGAAGGTATCCACTTCCAACATAGCGGACGCCATGCAGAGGAGGGGCCCAATGGAAGGCATAGTCCCCCGCATAACGCATGGTACGAAGATGGTCGGTCGGGCGGTCACGGTGAAGACGATCGACGGTGACTGGGCGAAGCCCGTGGAGGCAATCGATGTCGCGCAGGAGGGTGAAGTGATAGTCATCGATGCAGGGGGCGGAAGAGTCGCGGTCTGGGGCGAACTGGCCTCGTGGAGCTGCAGGATGAAGGACGTGGCCGGCGTCGTGATCGACGGGTCGGCCAGAGACATCGATGAGATAACCGAAATGGTTTTTCCCTTGTTCTCGCGACACATATCCCCCCGCGCGGGTGAGCCCAAAGGCCACGGGGAAATCAATTGCGAGGTCTCATGTGGCGGGCGGATGGTCTCCCCAGGGGACTGGATAGTCGGAGACGAGACCGGCGTCGTCGTCGTTCCGAAGAGGGCTTCCGTGGAGATCGCGAACCGCGCCCTTGACGTCCTTGAGCGGGAGAACAGGATCCGCGAGGAGATCCGGAGGGGCTCAACCCTGTCTCAGGTTCTCGATCTGAAGAAGTGGGAGAAGGTGGGATAGTAGTGAGAGTGGAGGTCCCTTATGGCGACGGGACCCTCTCGGCTGCAATCCCTGAGAGCGCCCACGTGACAGTCCTCGAGCCAAAAGAGGTCCCACCGAAGGATGAGATCGGGCTTCTGAAAGAGGCGATGTCGAACCCGATATCCTTCACACCGCTTTCCGAGTTCTTGAGCGGTCGTAGCGAATTCCTCGTGGTGGTCAACGATGCGACAAGGCAGACTCCCACCGCGAAGGCGCTGGAGGGCCTGAGCGAGATCCTTCGTCACAAGAAGCCCGAGTTCCTGATCGCCACGGGGTCTCACAGGGCCCCGACCGAGGACGAGATGGGCTCCATTTTCGGGAAGTTCCACCACGAGTACAAGGATCGGATCGGCTATCACGACTCCAGGAACAGCGAGATGGTCGAGCTCGGGGTCACATCGCGGGGAACACCTGTGAGGGTCAACAAGAAAGTCCTCGAATTCGACAAGATCGTTCTGATAAACTCAGTAGAACCACACTACTTCGCTGGCTATACTGGCGGGAGGAAGTCGATACTCCCCGGGGTCTCTTCGTACGAGACGATCGAGGCGAACCACAAGTTCGCTTTGGAGCCGGCCGCCAGGACGACGTCATTGGAAGGCAACCCAGTCCACGAGGACATGGCCGAAGCCATCGGATTCCTGGACCGTGAGAAGCTGTTCTCCATCAACCTCGTTCTGGACG
>JAJISH010000179.1 GCA_022848825.1 Thermoplasmatota archaeon | reverse complement strand
GCGTTCGCCGGAGCCAAGCAGGCGCTCGTCGAGTCCTCCGTTGAAGTGGAGGGCGAGGTCGTAGAGGACGAAAGAGCCCCTGGCGGGTACGAGATAAGGGCCAAGGATTTCCGCGTTGTCAGCTTCTCGGAGAAGTTCCCTATATCGAAGGACAAGAGCGAGGAGTTCCTTCTCGACGTCAGGCATCTCTGGGTGAGATCGCAGAGGATGACGAACGTGCTCAAGGTCCGCTCGTCCGTTTTTGGGGCCATCCATGACTACCTCAGGAGCCAGGGATTCCACGAGACACAGTCGCCCTCTTTCACTCCTTCCGCCTGTGAGGGCGGGTCCTCCCAGTTCCAGGTCGACTACTTCGGAAGGAAGGTGTACCTGACACAGAGCTGGCAGCTGTATGCAGAGGCAACCATGTTCGGTCTCGAGAAGATATACACGGTCGCCCCGTCGTTCAGGGCGGAGAAATCGAGGACGACGAGACATCTCACCGAGTACTGGCACGCCGAGGCGGAAATGGCCTGGATGGGAATGGACGAAGCCATAGAGATTGGAGAGAACCTGATTTCCAACATCTGCAAGACGGTCGTCGAGGAGATGCCAGACGAGCTCATGGCGCTTGGGCGGGACCCCGAGGAGCTGAAGAAGATCACGACCCCGTTCCTGAAACTGAAGTACTCCGAGGCGCTCGAGAAGCTCCAGGAAGCCGGAGTGGAAGTCGAATGGGGAAAGGACCTGAGAACGATTGAGGAAAGAGAGCTCATGGCGTTCTTCGACAAACCGGCGGTCGTGACCCACTATCCACGACAGGTGATGGCATTCTACAAGAGGGTCGACCCCGAGGACCCTGAGGTGACGCTGGCTTTTGACTTCCTTGCCCCCGAGATAGGCGACGAGATCATTGGCGGGTCGGAGAGGGAGAACGACATTGAGAAGATGAGGGAGAACCTCCTCCAGGAGGGGGAGGACCCAAGCAGCTACGAATGGTACTTCGACACGCGAAGGTACGGGGCGGTTCCCCATTCTGGGTTCGGCATGGGAATCGATAGGATCGTCCAGTGGATCTGCAAGCTCAATCACATTAGGGACGCCATCCCGTTCCCGAGAACGCTCACAAGGACCTATCCATAGGACCGGGTCTTGCAGGTCTAGTCTTTCAAGACCTCTCTGGCGATTATGAGCGTCTGGACCTGGTTCGTGCCTTCATAAATCCCACAGACTTTCGCGTCCCTGAAGTATCTCTCCACTGCGTACTCACCGGAGTATCCGTAGCCACCGTGGATCTGGACCGCATCGTCAGCCGCCTTCATCGCCATCTCTGCCGTGAAGAGCTTCGCCATCGACACCGCCAACGTGGGATCCTCGCCTCTGTCCATGAGGCTCGCGGCCCTCAATACCAGAAGGCGACCAGCATCGACGTTCATGGCCATTTCCGCGATCATCTTGCTTATCATCTGGAACTTGGCGATGGGTCTGCCGAAGGCCTCCCTTTCCTTGGCGAACTTGATGCTCTCCTCGAGACTTGCGCGGGCGACCCCGACCGCACCAGCGGCGACGCTCAGGCGTCCGTGGTTGAGTATTTCCATGGCTATCTCCCAGCCCTGGCCCTCGCTGCCGCACAGATTCTCTTTGGGCACGACACAGTCTTCCATGACAAGCTCGGCGGTCGGGGAAGCCCTCAGTCCGAGCTTCGTGTTGGACTCGACCGTTCCAGGGTAGAAACCGTCCATACCTTTCTCGAGTATGAATGAGCAGATCCCCTCACGTCTCTCTGTTCCCGGGAGGCGGGCGAATATGATGACGACGTCGGCGACGCTTCCGTTGCTGATGAACATCTTCGTGCCATTGAGGATGTAGCTGTCCCCTTCTGGCTTCGCCCTCGTCTGCTGGTTTGCAGCATCGGTCCCGGCATTTGGCTCAGTGAGCGCCCATGCCCCGAGCTTCTCACCCTTGGCGAGCGGGACGAGATACTTCTTCTTCTGCTCCTCGTTCCCGAACTTCATTATGTTGGTCTGGCAGAGGGATATATGGACGGATATGGCGGTTCTCAGCGACGAGCACGCTCGGGCTATCTCCTCCGTCATCATGTGATAGCTTACGTGGTCCATCCCGCTACCGCCGTACTCTGGCGGGGCGGTTGCGCCGAGCATTCCGAGCTTTGCCATCTTGTCGAAAACCTCGCGGGGAATACCACCCTGCTCCTCCCACTCCTTCACGTGAGGCCCGACCTCCTCTCGAGCGAAGTCCCTGGTCATCTTCTGAAGCATCTTCTGTTCTTCCGTGAGCACGAAGTCCATGCAGTCACCCTCAGCCGGGTAAGGTCATCTTGTGTCTTATCATTTTCCCAGGCCCGGTTCCAACAATCGTAGAAGGGCAAGGCTTTTAGTCCTGTAGTCAGAATACGTCCTGTATGACAATCCTGTCCGACGAGGACATATCGGAGTTCATGCGCGAGGGGAAGCTCAAGATCACGGACTTCAGAGAGGAGAACCTGACTCCCAACGGATATGATCTCACAATCGAAGAGGTATTCGTCTCCGGTGTGGACAGGACCGTGAACGAGGGAAGGGCAGAGGTCCCTCCGCAGACTTGGTTCGCGATTGGGACGAAAGAGCGGGTTGAGATGAGCGAGGACATTGCGGCACAGCTCTGGATACGCACGTCTTGGGCAAGAAGAGGTGTGATATCCTCCTTCGGGAAGGTCGATGCAGGCTTTGAGGGAAACCTCACACTGTCCGCCTTCAACTCGACCAGAGAGGTCATAGACGTGCCGATCGGGGAGACCTTCGCTCAGGTCGTTTTCGAGAAGCTTGAGCGACCCGCCAGAATGAAGTACGGCGAGAGGTCTGGCCATTTCCAGGATCAGAAGGGAATCACGCTCAAGAAGACCCGATGAATCGTCCCGATCACTATCCTGGGTTCTCCGGTGCTTCGCGGTCTGGTGCCGCAAAAGATTTAAGAACGCAAGGCTGTTAATCAATATGGTTCCCAAGCAGACAATCAACAGTATCCTTGAGGAATACGAGAAGGATCTGACGATTTGCACGGTCTGTTCTCATACAAGCCTTCAGATTTTCCACGGTGCGAGGAAGGAGGGCTTCAGAACCCTCGGAATCGCCGTAGGCAGCGTTCCCAAGCTCTTCAAGGCGTTCCCTCTTGCGGAGCCGGATGAGTACCTCGTCGTTGATGACTACTCTGAGATTCCTGACCGGGTGGACGACC
>JAJISH010000178.1 GCA_022848825.1 Thermoplasmatota archaeon | reverse complement strand
GAGAGCTACGACCAGCTGGGATACTACTCGTTCACGATCTGGGCGAGGGATTCCTCCAATAGGTGGGACTCCTCCGTAGGGTCCTTCGGCATCGTCGACTTGACGCCTCCCATCATCTCTCACATGCCGATCGGGTCCCGAAGGATGGGGGAATCGATCAACCTGACCGTGACCGTGACAGACAACTTCCTCGTGTCCTCTGTGCAGGTGAACTACACCGATACGCTTGGCATTCCCCACGCCGAAACCATGACCTCGCTCGGCGGGGACCAGTTCTTCCGCATCATAGGGAACCAGTCGGCAGCAGGCAACGTGACATACTCCTTCTGGGCGGAGGACAGCAGCGGCAACCAGGCTCAGAGCCCCGAGTACACACTGGTGATAACGGAAACCAGGCCCCTTCCACCGGAGAACCTCAGAGTGGTGGCAAGCCTCCGGGGCGCGATCCGTCTGGCGTGGGATGCCCCCACAGAGAACGTGGACGGCTCAGCGTTGGAAGACCTGATGGGATACAATCTCTACAGAAGAACCGACCCCACAGACGCATGGACCAGGGTCAACCTCGAGCTGATCACAGTAACGAGTCTCCTCGACGAGGACCTCAGAGACGGTGAGACATACTACTACGTCGTAAGGGCCGTGAACTCGCAGGGCGATCAATCCGAAGACTCGAACGAGGCCTCGGGCACAACGCCGGAGTCATCGGAGGCTGACTACACCTTCATCATCGTTCTCCTCATGATAGTCGTCCTCATCATCGTGCTCCTTTTCATACTGCTTGGGAAGAGGCGCAAGGCAGAAGAAGCACAAGATGAACCCTACGAAGAGGTCCCGACCGGCGAGGACGAGACTCAGTCAGAACAGATGTAGTCGATGAACTCGTTCAGCGGGAAGCCGTCCTCCCACTTCATGACGAAGTAGTCCTTGGGCGTGACCCTCGCCTTGGGGAGCCTTCTGTACAGCGTCCTCTGCAGGCCCTTGAACTGTTTCTTCACGGGCAGAGTGAAGAGCCGCCACGCATCACCGCGCCGCCCCTTCAGCCTGTAGGCGTAGATCGGAACGAGGCCCGCCTTGCCGCATTTCTCTATCATATCCTCGGCCTGGTTCGTCACCCTCGTGGACTGGCTGAACCTGAGCGTACTGAATTTGGATGACTTCACCTCGATCGGGAATCCTATGTCACCACGCAACGCCATCAGGTCGACTCCGAAGGAGCCCGCCGCGCGCATGACGATGAAGGGGCTGTCATGAATTCTCTTGTAGTTGACCGTCTCCTCTTCGTCACACGACCTCGTGACCTTGTCCAGCATCTCAAGGTCGCCCTGCAAGATGCCCTTGAGCTCCCGCTCGAAAATACCTCTCGCCACTGGAAGGATAATATACATTCACTCTTATAAATGTGACTGGGGATTTGTCAGTAAAGATACCATTATCCCCCAACGCAGGATGAGGTTCCGTGATGATCAGGGAAACGAATGTCTACGATAGGGAGGATGTTCTGCATCTTTTCGCGTGCCAGGGACACGAAGATCAGAGGTACGCAGGCGTCAACGAGAGCTTTGAGAATCTCTACCGCGGATGGAGAAGGAGAGGTCTCA
>JAJISH010000177.1 GCA_022848825.1 Thermoplasmatota archaeon | reverse complement strand
GGAACATGGCTTCGAGCATACCCACCGCCCTCTCAATGTATTCCCTGTTTTCCCATTGGAACTCCGTGAGTTTCAGGAAGCCTTCCCTCATTTCCTCCCTGAGCTCCGCATGGTTCACCTCTAAGGTGGCCACCCTTTCGTCCAGGGACATGATTCTGTCGCGTCTCTCTCTGCTAGTCGTCTCGAGCTGCGGGACTGGTTCGCCCGTTGTCTTGTCAATCTGTCTGGGACTGAAATCGACCCATGTATCATCGTCTATGTGGAACATGCCCCGGTCCAGCTTGCCGACAAGCGATGGCTCAGGGAATGCATAATGAACTTCTATCGTGGTCTTCGGTGCTGAAAGCTTGAATCCGTATTGAGATTCGAGAATCCGCCAGACACACCATTTCAGCCTGTCGATGATCGTGTCTAGTGTCTTGGCCTTCTCTGGCGTGTCGTACTCGAGGGTAATCGCCTGAAGGGTTATCTGAAGGTTCTTATTGTTGGAATTGTGGACGACCACCTTGTAGTCTGGAATATCGATGACCTGGGAAATCCTCAGTGGAGCATACCGCATGAGCGAGTTGTTCAGCATTCTGGTTTTCTCCTTGTCATACGGTAGGCGATCCACCTTCGGAAGGCCCTCAACCTTCATGCTGAACCGTAAGCTGTGGGCATTGAGATGTCCACCCTTCCCATCCTGGACCTTGTGCTTCGTCTCCAGTTCCGATGGCAGCTTGCTATGCTGAAGATAGTAATCCATCAGCTTGTTATATTTGTCTCGCGGTTCCTTCTTGGCTGGCGTGTTCAGAGAATACGCTTTCTCTCTGGACCTACTCTGTGGATAGACCTTCACCAGCCCTAGTTTGACATACCTATTCAGGATCTTGCGAATGGATTGCTTCTGTGATTCGGAATAGTCCACACCTAGGTCTCGGATGAGTGTGGTTACGGTGTGTATGTGCTTGGGCTTGTTGAGAATTATCGCCCCGATTCTCTTGTGTTTCGAGGTGCTCGACATGCGGTTCTCCCGACACTTGACACTTGACACTGCTACCGTCCAGATACAGGGCTTCACGTACCCTACCGATGATGGTATGTCAAGTCAATCCTAGGCGGTCCCCCTGGGTGCTTCCTTCCTCGCCTTTTCGACTTCCGAGTTCTTGGCCCTCTCTACCCATATCGCTAGGAGTCTGTGGATCTTGTGGCTTTGATTGCCGATGCCATCGTTCGTCGTCTCGCCGATGGTTATCGAAGTGTCGATTATCTTGTCCACCGTCTCCTCGACCTTCTGGAGTTCGCGGTTCGCCCACTCACGTGCCACATGGACACCACTCCTAGTCGTCTGGTAGTTGGTCCTCACATCTCCATTGGAGAGAGTCGTCACCAGCCCTCGGTCCTTCTGCCTTTTAATCATCTTCGCACGTATCGAGCGAACACTTATAGGCTCGAACGCCGATGGGGGTTTCGCCTTCGTGATGTGCTTCTTTTTGCTCATGCTCAGAGAGAATAGGCTTTAAGTAGTAAAACGGCCATCCATGGAACCACCAGGGTAAGGAGAGGAGAATGTGCCAGACAAGGAGTACAAGCCGGACAGAAAGAAGATGAAGCTTCTGCGTCCACTGAAGACGGGGGATGTGGACTATATGAAGTGGATCGGGAAGGCCCCTAGGCAGCGTGTGCCCGTATGGAATGCTTGGGTGGAACTAGGGTATGATGCAAGCCGCCGTGAGATACTGAATCGAGCAAAGGTAAATGATGACACGCTTCACAGGAGAACGTTGAAGAAGGGAATCGACCAAATCAAGGAGATGGGGATTTGGGACAGGAAGCCAGGGTTAGGGAACTATGTCTATGCCAGCTATGCCGAATCGGATGGATACAGATACCATCACCTTCTGCACATAGGAGCTACGGAGTGCGTACCCGTCTTCCCAGAGGGTGAACGTCCGAGAGGTCCCCCCCGGGTCTCGTTCTATGGAGGGATATATCCAGAAGAGTTCGATGACACATTCAGAGAGATCGTCAAGGATATCGAGAAGTCCCTAGACAGATTGAGTGATTGGTGGGTAGATAGGTACTCGATACCTCCGCCTGAGACTCGAGAACAATCCACGGTAGGCGTACTATTCCCCTACCTGGTGGCATACTTGGGACGCTATCCGCCGGAGCACATACCCGGGACCCCCTAGTAGCTAGGTCTCCTAGTCTCTTGAGACCTATGGTTTTGCGACTATTCCAATAGCTGTCTCCCTCTCTCAGAGAACCTGTCAACGAGTCCAGTAGCAATCTCAACACCCAAGTTCACGCTGTATTTGTTTGACTTGTCTTCGAATTCTGCCCAGACACTCCACGATCTCTCAATCCCGAACATTGGGCCTTTCGTCGCCTGAGTTACTTTGATGTTGGCTACGTCCTCGCCATAGTTCCCTTTGATGGCCTTCTCCACTATCGGCTTCAGGTCGCTGACTTCCTTTACTAACATTCTCTCACCAGCATCACAATGGAATCGTGCCCCTTAAGTCTTCTGAAAGGGAACTGGGCCAGGACCAGTCTCCCCACTATGGTGGAAGTCGGTATCGTTGGCAAGCCGAGGCTACTGATGGCCCTCTCCTAGCCCTGCAACGACATCGAGTTCTCCGTCGATATTACCCTTCTTATGTTCTCGATGACTGCATTGCCTTTTTCGATGCTCAATCTCCCCATCTTCCACAGAATGAGGGTCTTGCTGAGCGTAAACAGACGGTCAGGTTTCACGTGACTATCAAGGTCCAGTTTCCCTGTCTCTAGATCCGCTGTTGTTATGTCGATGCCATATTCAGAACGTCTGGGTTTGCTCGTTATTGCACAAATGACCACATCTTGAGTTCTTTGATTATAGCCTGTGTTGGAGACCACAAGGGCAGGTCTCTTCCCTGCGTCTGTCAAATCTGTGAACGGGAATGGAACCCACACGATATCTCTCTGCTCAACAAGAATCCCACCGCTCGTCATACTCGTTATCCCACTCCTTAATCAAAGCGTCCTCAGTAACGAAGACCTTCCGAAGGGCCTTCAACCGAGTCATTTCTTTCTTAAGTCTTGCGACTTCGGCCTTCAGTTTCTGGAATTCCCCTCCAGCGATTCTCTTGAGAATGTCTTCATAGTCCTCAGCAATGTCGTATGGTTCAAACCACTTGGACAATTCCCACCCACGGTTATGAACGAAGCAGAAGGGATCTGCCAGGTCGCCCCAACCTTTGTCTGCCCTTGTTCTATCTTGATGGATACGAATCCCTCCTACTTGAGAAACTCTTCCATGGCCTTCAAGACCTTCACTAGAGTCTCAGGATCCCCGCCGGAAACATTCACCAAGAACTTGTCCGCGTCCTCCGGCTCGTGATGGGCGATCACTATTCTCTCAACAGGCTTCATCTCACCTTCATCTGTCTTCTTCGTGGCGTAGAGGCAGAAATGCTGGAACTGTATCCCTTCGAGTGCCTCTTCCATCAATTTGACGAATTTCTGGTCAAAGAACTTCGTGATCTTGAGTTCAGAGAGCTGGACCTCCACGGCCTTTGCGTCTTCCGTAAGAATCACCTGCTTCCCGCTATTCCTAATGTATATATTATTCTATCGGCGTAATAAGTCTTCGCCCTGAGTCTGGCAGAAGACGAGGAAACCCATCCAACCGGATTCATGAGGCTTGTGGTGTTCCCATGAGTAAAGAAGTGATTGCTTCTGCGTTCCCCCTCCTCGATAATGCAACCGATCTGGCGTAGATGAAGATTCGCATTGTGAGGAGGAGATGAGGATTAGTCCATTGACATCAAGGAAAGCATGGGTAGCGGCCCGGCCGTATCTCCATGCAACCAGGCCGCCTGTCGGACTGTACCAAGGCCCGACATATTATACAACGCAATCGTGGATGAGCTTTGGTGTATATCAATATTGCTCAGGGGACTCTCGCGTCCGCGTGCGGGCGGGAGGAAGCATGTGCATATGCTGGGTATTTAAGTGATGTTCTTGCCTCCCTTGAAGGCTTTCCAGAAAAGCACCCGAAGATCAAGGAACTATGCAGGAGAATCGGGCTTAGCTCCGTCCAAAAAAAAAGGGAAAGATGGCGAGTGATCTCCACTCGCCTTTCCTGACCTATATGAGAACTATTCCGTACAATACTTGGTCAGAGTCGTGACAATCGGTCGCGTCTATGTCAATAGATGCATACCAGCCTACGTTGATCGTCTTGCCTTCTTGTACATCTGGTACCGTGATTAACAGATTGTCGCTACCCCTTTCATCACCGTAGGTCCCGACCAACCTGGTTACGGCGTACGGTATGCGGCCTGGATAGGTGGCTGATATCGTGAACTGGTGCTGAGCTTGTGGCGAACTGCTACGTCTCACGTCTTCCCAGGTAAAGTTGTACCAAATCCAGACAGTGTCTCCATCGTCTACGTCTCTGGCGGGTAGAACGAGGGCCCAGACGTCAGCATCGCATGTTGAGCTGTCGCAGGTTGTCATTCCATAGCCCTCTGCACCCCAAACGTCCGCCGCGAGAGCAGTTGGACTGAATGAGAATACCGTCCACATAGCCAGGATGACTGCCCAAACTATCACTGAACTGGACATCATAGATCTGTTTCGAGATTCCTCCATGGCATTCACCTCCTTTTCCCATTGGTACGTTTTGAGTGCCCCACCTCGGCACTGCCCTAGGGACTCCACCTCCCTCTAGCGGCGGCGATAGATGGTGAGGGTACTTCATCTATCTGCCGTGCACATGTAGTTTCTTGGGAGAGCATTTATAGTATACTAAACATCTCCATCACATGAAGAGAAGACTCAACTGCGGTGCTCCTTGTGAGGGGGAAACATGCTTCTCCCAGAAGGGACGTGTTCTGTATGTGAGAAGACAGATCGAGGTTCCCCTTCCACCAATAGAGGAGAAAGACCCCGAGGCAAGGGCACTCATTCTGATGCTGAGGCAGGGAAAGACCACCCGAAAGGTCCAGCGGTTCGTTCCCTTTGGGCAAGTCTGCGGGGTATGTGGGTGGATTAGGACATATGACGACGGCTCTCCACACAAGACGCGGCAGTACCTACGGCCGCATGTAGATGGGGACTAGTCTTCGTCCCACCAAGAATCAAGCAGGTTCCCGATTGACTCCCCGAATGCCTCAATCCTCTTTTCATGCTTTGCAGGGTTCAGGACATTCGAGATAGGTAGCAGTCTGGCCGCATTGATTAACACCTTGGTCTTTTCGAACATGTCTCGTCTCCTACTGCTCAAATGTGAAGTCGAATCTGAGGGCCACCAAGTAGATTTCCCCTGCATAGGTGTCGGTTCCTGGAAGATCGCCCCTCCGAGTAAACACCACGGCATAGTATTGGTCTCCTGGGACTAGCGGTAGCGTGAACGTGAGGTTAGCGGTGAATAGGGTGTTAATGCCGAGGGCAGATGCGGGCACTGGTATGTCTTGACTCACGCCACCGCCCGCGGCGTTTATCCCATCACCAGCACTGTATCCCGTGAGTTCGCTTACGATTGTCGCGTTGCCAAGACCCACATTCCCCGTTGCGGTTGCCAGGAGTGCGGAGAGAGCGAGGGTTCCGTGGTCGCTACCCAAGGGTGGCTGCATGAAGGATACCAGTGTCTCCGCGGCCCCGTCGGGAATCTGCCAGACTGGTGTGTCGGCGACAAGGGTTAGATTTGCGGCCGCCACTACACTCGGTTGGATCTCCACGGCAGGAATCCAGAGAGCTCGGGCCTGATCTGTATGGAATGCTGGACCGTGAATCTGTGGGACGTGAAGGTCTACACCGCTGAGTCCAGCATGGAGGGATTCATTCAACAATAATGGACTGGCAGCTAGCGTGATATAGGGGGGTCTCTTCCAAGCGGAGGATAGAAGACTGATACTCATTTGCCCTCACTCCCATCTCCACACTTCGAGAAAGACCCTGGGATTTGACAGGGCATTGACCCGCTGCAACCAGAGTTCCTTGGGTCTTGTTCGATAAACGATTGTGTCCAAGATCGCCAAAACGCTTGGAGCTGGCTCGTTCCTGCGATACCCATAATTGATTGCTTGGAGCACATCGCTATTGTAAAGTTTCCAAACTGCCACATCGTCAGGGAATGCCATCGCCTTCAGCCACCTGGCATTTGTCAAGTCATATAGACTGAGCTCTGGAATCGTTGGACGTTGCTCTCGGATGACGGGTATGGGTTTTGGCATCGTCTATCTCCTAGGGTTTGGACGGGGGTGGTAGTTAGTAACCCCCGTCCTGGGGGCGGAGCTTGCCCCCGTTTGCGAGTTGCGTGGACTGCCCTGTACGCTGCACTCGTCTTCGAACAGCCCGACCGTTCGCTAAACTGGTTGGTTGGGCTTACGCCCGCATTCTCTACACCGATCACACTGCATCGTAATCTCAGAAGAGGGTAGTCCCAGAATCGATTGTCCTTGTTGCCCCTGCCACGATGACCCCGGGAACGCGGCTCTCTGGTGAGGTCTTGGGAGCCTCTAGTGGTGCTATCTCCCCACGTATGGGTTCTCCTGATTCCCTCCGCCTGCGTTCAATTCGTCTCAAGGCTAGCACATCCAACGTCTCTCCGATCATACCCATTCTTGTGTCCTCCTTTACTGTTTTAAATGAACTGTGCGATCCTGACGCTTCTTCGCTCCAATCCGCCAGTTCTCACCGTGGACTGAAGACTCCAAGACTTGAATCCGCTTCTCAACACCTGCGATTCTCCTATGAACTTCAAGGACTCTGACTTCCATCCCGTTGCTCATTGCAGGTGAACCCTCCGCTTGACCTTCTCGTCCTCGAGTTGTTTCCTCTTTCTCTCTAGTCGCTGAAGGTCGGCATCAATGCGGTCCACGGTATCGCTGGCCTCGATTTCCATTCGTTGACGCTCAACCAAGCTATGACCATCCCCGTTATCGCGGAGGAAGCTCAGCCTGCCCAAGTTCTTTTCCTCTCGCATCCTCGTTGCCTTCCGTTGAAGCACGCCCTTTAGGAAGTCGCCCACGACCGGAACTGACCAATCGTCTGCCATCCGCCAGGCTCGAAATGTCAGTGTGCCAGCCACTCGTTCCTCAATACTCTCTTGGTCTCGCCTGAGTTTCATCTTTTCACCTCATATTCGCTGTGGAACTCTCCCGCCTGGCTCGCTCTCAAGTGATTTGCATTACACTGGCTACAGAAGTAGCGGTCTTGGCCATCGCTGCCATCTTGACCGCCCATGAGGAACTGGCTAGCCTGATTCAAGGCTTCCTCGTCAGCCAGTTTCGGCGGTTCGCCATCCAAGACCTTGACATTACCTCTAATCTCCGCTTTTGCCTTCTCCGTTACTTTCGTTTCCCAGACATCAGCCAATCGTGAGACTCCCTTGTTGAGATTTTCGACCTGGCCCTTGACTATATCCATTGTTTGTTCCATGAACCGACCCTGATTCTTGAGTAATTGCGTGTCCGTGTCGGCATGAACGTTGGCAATCTCAGTATTTCGCAACTTCGAGTAGCCATCCAACATAATATCCAAGGAATCTTTCCCTGGGCGTGATAGGTGGTCAAGCAACTGGTCGAATTTGTGCTCAAGCCTCTGGTATTTCGCATCC
Organism: Thermoplasmatota archaeon; assembly: GCA_022848825.1. GTDB lineage: Archaea > Thermoplasmatota > Thermoplasmata > RBG-16-68-12 > JAGMCJ01 > JAGMCJ01. Next base: position 410 of record JAJISH010000177.1, on the reverse strand, counting down.
TCCTTAAGCTGGCGGTTTTCGTCTCTGAGTTTCTGAGCCTCCGCGGAGTTCCCGCCGTTGTTCCGACGATCTAGGAGTCTCTCGCGGCGTTCTGCGATCTCTTCTCGTTTGAGTTCTACAAGGTCTCTCCGGAGGCTCTGCACATCGTCAGCATAGAGTTCCTGGTCGATTCCGCCGTTGTATGTTCCCTGATATGGTGGTTGCCGTGGCGGGCGGTTAGGTGGGTCGTTCAACCTGAGCTCACGATTCACTCCGTCCTCGATTTCCTTGGTCGGACTTTTCGGGGCTGACTGAGTGGGAGAGAGTGAGGGTGGCTTGGTAGCCTCAAATTCCTCCTTCGTTGCTTCGGCGACTTGAGTGGATCCACAAGCGGGACACTGCTTACGATCTCCGTTTTGTTTTCTGAGGGA
>JAJISH010000176.1 GCA_022848825.1 Thermoplasmatota archaeon | reverse complement strand
ATCCAGGTCACGACTCCACCTCTCTGGAGATCCAGGTAGTCCGCCATCGCGTCACCCATCTGTCTCTTCAGAGCGGTCCAGAACGGTAAGAGCCATGCCCAGTTGGACGCCCACATAAGGACGTCGAAGTCCAGCATGTAGCTGAGCGTCGGCGCAGTCTGTGTGTTGAAGAAGTCCCAGGTAGTCACGCTTCCGACGAGGTCCAGATCCTCCAGCATATCGACCGCTCCAAGCTGACCAGCATCCCAGCTGTGCATTATGAGAATGTCCAGCTCGGGAGGTGCAAGGCTTCCCTTGTAGATCCAGTCGGAACCTGTGCCGTCATCGAAGTCCCACTTGTACGCGAACCACTCCGTGGGCTCCCAGAGAGCAGGATCGGATATCTTGTATCCGACGAAGTCGAATATTCCGCTCTCCGTCATCTGCCCGCTCGTCGGTCCGTTGTGTACCGTAGGCTCGACGTTGACTATGCTGACGGATCCGCTTGCCTCACCGAGACCCCAGATGGGTGTTCCCCACGCGGCCTCGATCCAGATGTCATCGACACCGAAGAAGTAGTAGGCGTACATTTGTGTGGACTCCACCCTGAATCTCAGTTGGACGTCCGAGCTGCCGCCTATGAAGTCAACGGGTATCGAGGCCTGCTGGTTGAGGTCGTACACGAATGGAGGACTCTCACGGTACCACACATTCGTCCACGTAATGCCACCATCAGTACTCAGGTCCACGTATCCACGTAGACTTGGGTTGCTGAACGTGTACCACGTGAACTTGAACCCGAGCGTCGCCTGTATGTAGGGCTTCGTGCTCATGTCTATCGACGGTCCGTAGAATGTAGATGTCGAAGGTCCGTAGTTGTAGTAGTAGTACCAGGCCGCACAATTGCTGTACTCACAGTAGAACTGGTTGGCCATCACGCGCCATCCGAAGCTCGGCGAGGCGTACCATCCTGCCGGCCATGATGGGTAGGTGATCCCATCGAAACCCTCGGACATGATATCGTCGTATCCGCCCTTGAGCTTGTTGTGGTCGTCGTCCCTGACTTCGACCCTGACGGTCACATCATCAAACGGAGATGTCGATGTAGGATCATCGTCCCTGTAGACATGCGAAACAGGATCCGTCGTTATGGGCTGTATCTTCGGAACTGGGTCTGGCTGTTGAGAGGCGTACTTGATCGAGTTGGATACGAGCAGAGAGAAGTCTCCACCCACTTGTCCGGTATACGGACACGAGTTGATGTACATGGATATGGCTCCGTTCGCGACCATCGGGTTCGTCCTCTCGGCCACGAGTATGTGCCCGTTGTTCCAGTCGGCGATCCTTGTCGCCCCACTTGTTAGTGTGGTCGTAGCGTGGCCGTAGTAGCCACTCACTGACGACACACCGTTGAGGATTGGATGTCCCGGTACGTAGATCGTTCCCAAGTTCTTGTTAGTGAAGAAATTCGAGGCCAGTTCTACGGGAGTATACTCATCATCGATGAATCTACCGGCTATTCCTCCGCCTGGTGGGAAGCCGTAGCCGAAGGTCATTCCAACCACAGCTCCGCCCGCGTCCATGAAGTCCGCCAGACGGTCACCGAGTACCCTCGCGTTGTCGTAGACGTAGTAGTCGTTGCCCGTGAGAATGACGTCGTACTGCAGCATCATGTCCAGCTCGGGCGCCATGTTGGTCCCGATCGGTCCGTAGTCCCAGGTGTCCCAAACGGTGCAGAAGTCTCCGCAGAAGTCGATTACTTCGTTAATCACTGCATCGGCATTGGTCCCCACGTAGGCGTGTATGTACAATACTCTGGCTCCACCTAACAGCTTGTTCACCTTGAACCAGCTGCTGAAGTCTCCGTCTCCGAAGTCCCACCTGTACTCCCAGTCGTCACCAGTTCCAGGATCCTCGAACTCGGCAGTGAAGGAAGTCTGTCCTCCCTCGTATGCCATCGGAGGGTTGGTCTGTACGTTGAAGACCGTCGGAGCGATGTTGTTGACCTCAACGAATGCGGTGTCGGACTCCGTCAGCGGAACTACCTCGGTCCACTGGAACTTGAAGTCGAGCATTGCCAGCCACGCTTGGCCATCGCTTAGGCTGGGAAATCCGAACGGCGCCCACTTGTAACGACCCTCATCGATTACGAAGTAGTCGGTGTCCGTCTCGATGTTGGCCCAGTTCGTTCCTGCCACGTACGGATAGTAGTCTACGCTCTTGTAGATCGATAGAATGTACTCATCGTTCGGTGTCAGGGTGATAGGTGAGATTGAGCACCAGTTCCACGTGTAGGTTGACATGGGCGCATCACACCATCGCAACTGCGTCTGAGTGTTAACGTCCCACAGTATCATCAACCGCTGCGATAGGAAGTACGCATATCCATAGAACCCAAGCTGGGTCAGGGTCAGTTCCGCCTTGGGTCTGAACAAATACCCAATCGTTGCAGGGTAGACGACCCAATTCACGAGGCTGAACCCGTCCATGACGTCTCCCGTGTGGAATATCGTCGTCGTCGAGACGCCATCCCAAGCTTCCACGGTGATGTCACCGAAGTAATCATCATCGTAGTACTGGTCGATGGAATCCGACATCGTCAGGGATAGTCTCCACGGGGTATCCGCCACTCCGTCGTTGTTGAAGTCCCATCGGAAGAATATGAGAGACGGATCGTCCACCGTTGCGGTGAATGTTATCGTCGTACCCTCATATACATCAGGTCCTCCGTACGGTCCTCCAGCATCGACGCCGGGAGCTCTCGTTCCCTCAGCGACCTCGGACGTAACCACTATGTGGTCACTAACCTCGGATCTGAGCGGAGCCTCCTCGTCGCTGATCTTCTCAGCCACAGGATTGACGTTCTCCACGTTCATCGTTTCGGGTTGCAGGGCTTCCTGCTCTTCCATAAACGCGTCAAAGACCGATATCGGCTCACCAGTCATTGCTCTGGTGTCTATCGGGTCTTGACCACCCACTGCGGCCGGTGCTCCAGGTGCGGGAACCATGACCGCGAACGCGCCCACTACCATCAAGAACGTGATGAATAGCGGCACAAACAGTTTCTTCCTAGTTTCCATTTTGTTTCCCCTCCTTGCTCTTCGGAAGATCACCGGTAAGGCCCTCTCCGCGTCAGCGACGCGAAGAGAAAAAGGGATGCACCCGCACCTCACAGAGTCTCCTCTGCGAGGTGGAGCCTGCACTAGAAACGTCAGCCTCAACGCCCCCCTGTTTTCCTTCCCCCTGGTCAATTCCTCCTATGATCAAGGCGCTTCTCTCGAAGCAATCTAAGTTACACATCAGTCTCGGGGTATAAGAAAGTAACGCACCTCCAGCCCAAATATCCATGCGTACGTCCGCTTTGGCGCTCCGCGTACCAGATTCTTAGTGCACGACTGGCTGCAAGGAATCCCCTGAAAAACGAAGGAGCCAGCCACAATGTTTTTATACATCCAGCAACAGAGTTATACATTACGGTTGTGTGAGGATGACTAGACTGATCAAAACGGACAGCGAGATACTGAACCTTGTTCTTAGGTCCCTCTACGTGAATGAAGTCTGGGAGAACGGCTTCCATTATGAGGACGTGCATGAACTCCCGCTTCCCGAACCGGAGGATGAATAGGGACAATCAGGGCACACTGCCTCTCTCGAGATGAGTGGCCGTGTTCTCCAACTCCTTTATCTTCGCCCTTAGCGTCGCTGCCTTTGCATCCATTCGCGAGACCTTGAGCCTGAGCCTGGCCGCTTTCGATCTGAGGTTGGCGGCTCGTGCTCTGTTTCTTGCCAGGGCCTTTACCTTCCTCGCCTTCTCGACCGCTGCCATTCAGTTCCTGAATGGGGCCGGTGTATAAAATACTGGTCTTGAGTAGATTCTTATGATGACCGGGGATTAGTCACGCTGTGAAGGTCCACTTCGAAGCATTTGGATGCACGCTCAACAAGGGCGAGTCGCACCGAATGGCCGAGAAGGTTTGTGAGGAGGGCTTCGGACTGGCCGAAACGCCAGACAGGTCAGACTGCATCGTCATATCGACGTGCACCGTCATCGAGACGACCGAGAGAAAGATGCTCAAGAGAATCTCGGAGCTGGCGAGCCTGAGAAAGCCGATGATAGTATCGGGCTGCATGGCGGAGATCCAGAGAGATAAGATCCTCTCTGTATCCCCTCAAGCCATATTCCTGCCGATTGACAGGATCGGAAGAATCGATGAGGTTCTCGCCCGCTTGGGGATGAGAGGGACCGATTCCCCTTTGCCTCCTTCGCCCCCGCTCAGAAGCGTGGACATCGCGATCCCGATTGCCCAAGGCTGCCTGGGCGGTTGCACATACTGCATAACAAGACTTGCGAGGGGAGAACTGAGGAGCAGGTCCGTTGAAGACGTTCGGGAGGATGTTCGGCGGGCGGTCGACCGAGGATACAAGGAGATTCGGGTGTGCGCTCAGGATACGGCGGCCTTCGGGATTGATGGAGGCACATCCCTTCCTGAGCTTGTTGGGTCGCTTGCGCAACTGCCAGGGGACTTCAGGATAAGAGTCTTCAAGTTCAACCAAAAAACT
>JAJISH010000175.1 GCA_022848825.1 Thermoplasmatota archaeon | reverse complement strand
TGAGCATGTCCGCGTTCACGGAGCCAGAGGGGCTCGTGATCAGCCTTCCGACTCCGACTTTCTGCCGGATGACCTCGCGAATGAGCGCCATCGTGTTGTTGTGCATGTGCATCCCGCCGATGGCGACGAAGCATCCGTCCTTCATGAAGCGCTCGACCGCCTCTTTCGCACTCAAAACCTTCTCCGTTCTGGCCATTAACCTCCCCTCGCTAAGGATTAAATAGAGTCGTCGCATTAATGCGCTCCGCCTATTAAACTTTCTTTGAGGGGGATACAATGGAGCTGGAAGGAAAGAATGCAATTGTGACCGGAGGGAGCCTGGGAATCGGGACCGCCATTGCGCTCAAGCTCGCCGAGGAAGGCGCGAACGTCGCGATAAACTACAGGAAGCACGACGAAGAGGCGAAGGCTGTCGTCGCCGAGATCGAGAAGATGGGAAGGAAGGGCCTCGCCGTTCAGGCGGACGTCGCGAGCTTCGAGGACGCGCAGAACATGGTCGAAAAGGTCGTCAAGGAGTTCGGCGGGCTCGATATACTCGTGTGCAATGCTGGCATCAACTGGGACGGCGTGATCTGGAAGATGACGGAGGAGCAGTGGGATCGCGTCATCGAGGTCAACCTCAAGGGATACTTCAACTACATACGAGCCGCCTCGTCGATATTCAAGGGGCAGGGCTCGGGCAAGATAGTCAACATCACCAGCATCAACGGCCTCAGGGGCAAGTTCGGACAGACGAACTACTCCGCCTCGAAGGGAGGCATAATCGCGCTCACCAAGGCTCTCGCGAAGGAACTCGGGCGGTCCAGCGTGAACGTCAACGCGGTCGCGCCTGGCATGATAGAGACGGAGATGATGTCCCAGATCCCAGAGAAGTTCCTGCAGATGGCGAGGGACGAGACGGTCTTCGGTCGGATCGGCAAGCCCGAGGAGGTCGCGAACGTCGTCGCCTTCATGTGCAGCGAGAAGTCCAGGCACATAACCGGAGAAGTCATCAAGGTGGATGGCGGTCAGTACATATGAGGTGACAATATGCGGACAGGCGTTGTTGGGATAGGTCATGGCAAGTTCGGCAGGAGAGAGGTGACGGTACAGGAGCTCGCGTTCGAGCCTTTCAGGGAGGCCCTCGAGGACTGCGGGCTGCATCAGAAGGACCTGGACGCGCTCATCGTCGGTTCCTCTCCGGAGTATCACAGGCAACGATCCTTGTCGGGTGTCGTCGCTGAGTACCTCGGCATGAACCCCAAGCCGACGTTCCTGGTGGAGGCCGCCTGCGCGTCGAGCAGCGCTGCTCTCGCTACCGCCGACGCCTACATTCGGGCGGGTATCTACGACACCGTCGCCGTGCTCGGTGTGCAGAAGATGCTGGAGCTCTCCACGCCAGAGATCCTCGCGCTCATGGGCAGGGTCGGGGATGTTCAGTGGGAATCCGGATTCGGGACGACATTCCCCGGATACTATGCCATGTTCGCTCACAGGCACATGTACGAGTACGGAACCACGAGAGAGCAGATGGCTGCGGTCGCCGTGAAGAACCATCACTACGGCACGAAGAACCCGAATGCGATGTTCCAGAAGGAGATAACCGCCGAGAAGGCTCTCGGCTCGAGGATGGTCGCCACTCCGCTCTCCCTCTACGACTGCTGCGCCAACGCGGATGGCGCCGCGTGCATGATAGTCACGAACGAGGAGAACGCGAAGA
>JAJISH010000174.1 GCA_022848825.1 Thermoplasmatota archaeon | reverse complement strand
TGCGATCATCGCTCTGGTCATATACTTGGCAAGGAGCAAGTAGCAAAGGATTAATCTTCAGAATCGCATTGCTCGTGCGGTGATCTCATGGAATGCAGGGAGGAGGAGAACAAAGAGTCGTGCACTTGCACATATCCCGGTTGCAGTCGGAAGGGAGTCTGCTGCGAGTGCATTAGATATCACTGGCAGCTGAAGGAACTCCCAGGATGTCTTTTCCCGCCTGAGGTCGAGAAGACGTACGACAGGTCCCTCAGGAAGTTCATAGAGATCTATTCCCGCTAGTACTTCAACACGGGGATCTGCAGCCTTCTCATGTTTTTCCGGAGGCAGTCCCACAAGCTCCAGTCATGTCGAATTGGAAAGGTATTTGATTCATTCGAGCGATGCCCACGCAATGGAGGTTTCCGACCTCGAGATCGATCCCAGAATAGTCGACATACTCGCCAAGGAAGGAATCGAGGAGCTGTATCCGCCCCAGGCTGAGGCTATCGGACCAGCCCTGGAGGGAAAGAACGTCGTATTGGCGATTCCGACCGCTAGCGGGAAGTCCCTCGTCGCCTACCTGGCGGTCATCCAGTCCGTCCTGCGCAAGGGAAAGGCCCTCTACATCGTACCGCTGAGGGCACTCGCGTCCGAGAAGTACGAAGACCTCAAGGCCTTCGAGAGCTTGGGCGTTCGGGTCGGCGTCTCCGTCGGCGACTACGATGCCCCCGATCCCACTCTCGAGAAGTTCGACGTCATCATAGCGACATCCGAGAAGGCGGACTCCCTTCTGAGGCACAGAGCTCACTGGCTGAAGGAACTGAGCGTCGTCGTGGCGGACGAGATACACTTGATAAACGACCCGGGCAGAGGACCCACGCTCGAGGTGACTCTGTCCAAGCTCAAGCAGATCAATCCGAGGGCGCAGATACTCGCTCTCTCCGCGACGATAAAGAACTCGAATGAGATCGCGGAATGGCTGAACGCGGATCACATCGCGAGCGACTGGCGCCCGGTCCCGCTGAAGGAGGGCGTCTTCTATGAAGGTGAGATATCCTTCGAGGACGGGACGAAGAAGTCTGTGGCGGATTGCGGCGACGACGTGAGCTCCTTGGTCCTCGATGTCGTGAAGGAGGGCGGGCAGTGCCTAATATTCGTGAACACTAGAAGGTCGAGCGAAGCACTCTCGGGCCGCGTGGGGATGCACCTTAAGGACATCCTGGAGCCAGATTCATCCAAGGAGCTAGCGATGCTGTCCAGAAAGCTCCAGTCAAGGCAGGACGAGCCCACATCCCTCGGTGCGAGGCTTTCCAGACGGATACGATACGCGGCCGTATTCCACCACGCGGGACTCACGAACGATCAAAGGAAGATGGTGGAGGTGAACTTCAAGTCCGGGCTGGTGAAGTGTATCGTTGCCACGCCCACATTGGCAGCGGGGATCAACCTTCCCGCCAGAAGGGTCGTCGTCCGGGACCTGACGAGGTACGACCCGAACTATGGGAACGTCCCCATTCCCGTGATGGAGGTCAAGCAGATGTCCGGGAGGGCGGGGAGACCTCAGTTCGACACGGAGGGTGAGGCCATACTCCTGGCGAAGAAGCCGGGCGACAGCGCCTTCATCATGGAGAACTATCTGCTCTCCGAGCCAGAATCCATCGACTCGAAGCTGGGGCAAAAGCCTGCTCTGAGGATGCACATACTCTCCTCGATCGCCACGGGTCACGTGAGGACCGAAAATGATCTGAACTCGTTCATCGAGAGCACGTTCTTCGCTCAGAAGACGGATGTTTGGATGATCTCGGATATCATAAATGATGTGCTCGAGTTTCTCACGAAGGAGGACTTCATCGAAGCGGGAGAGGGCTACAAAGCGACCTTCTTCGGGAAGAGAACATCTGACCTGTACATCGATCCGTTGTCGGCCGTCACTCTCAGGAAAGCCCTTGGCGGGAAGAGCGACACGGCATTCGCCTATCTTCACGCGATATGCGCCACTCCTGACGTGCCGACGCTGTACCTCCGAAGGGGCGACTACGAGTGGGTGGAGGAACTGGCCGCGAACGAGGAGTACTTGATCGACTACGATGACTACGATGACTATGAGTTCTTTCTTGCCGAGGTGAAGACCGCCGCTCTCCTTCAGAGCTGGATCGAGGAGGAGTCCGCGGATGCGATCACGAAGAGGTTCGGTGTCGGACCCGGCGACATCCGGAGGTGGGTCGACATGGCGGAATGGCTGATGCACTCCATGACGGAGCTCTCAAGGATATTCGACAAGTCCAAGTCGAGGACCCTCAGCGCCCTGATGCCGAGGATTCGGTACGGGGTGAAGAAGGAGCTTCTTGATTTGGTGTCCCTTCGAGGGATCGGACGAGCGAGGGCGCGGTCCCTCTTCTCTCACGGATACAAGACCGGCGAAGACTTGAAGAAGGCCGATGTTAAGGATTTGTCAAGACTTCCACTCATAGGAACGACGATTGCGAAGAACATCAAGCTGCAACTGGGCGGATCAGCGACGATCGAGGAAGAAGAGAAGATGGGCGGGCAGTCCATTCTCCACGACTTCCAAGCGGAATAGATTTATCTTTACCTACATTACAGGAAGAAGGCGATGGAGGAGTTTCCAGGTGGTGCTTCTGGCAGGACTGAAGGGTGAGGTCTCCGATACCGAGGACGCGCTCAGAGCCGCGCGCGATGCGGGCGGGGCGGATGCCAGCGTCCAGCTGATGAGGGCCTCGATGGTCTTCGGTCGGATTCACCTCGAGTCCGCGATAGACCACGCGATGCGCGCCTTCGAGCAGGGCAGGAACGCATCCAATTCCCTCGCAACCGAGACGCTGCTCTATGCCTCTGGAACCCGGCAGATCGACAGGGCGATCAAGAAGATGGGGATCAGGGAAGGCGACTCCGAAATCGCGCTCGTGGCGTTCGGGGAGTTCAGCCTCGATGAGTTCCTCGGGAAGGCGAACTTCAAGCAGGACGACAGCGTCCTCGATGGTAACGCGTCGATGCTAGTCGAGTATGGCATCAGCAAGAAGGAGATCGCCTCCGTCCCAGAATCGAAGGTCTTCGATCTCGTCCTCGAACGAGTGGCAATGGTCGACCTGCTCAAATAGAATTCTTATATAGTCTGGGTTTCATGCGAACTCGAGCGGGGGTACCCGAGCCTGGTCAAAGGGGCAGGGCTTAGGACCCTGTGTCGCAGGACTACAAGCGTTCGAATCGCTTCCCCCGCATCCGCTCTCCTGGACTGCAACAGCACTCGTCTGCCACGACACAAGACGAGGCAGAATGGCGGATCCAGGAATGGAAACCATTATTCCCGCTTCGGTGTTCCAAGGCTGGGAATACTTGCGGACTAGGTGAGAAGATGACGTTCTATGAGTTCGAGGGAAGAAAACCAAGGATCGGGAAATCGTCATTCGTCTGCGACAGTGCCACGATAATCGGGGATGTCGAGATTGGTGAAGGATGCTTCATCGGTCCAGGAGCGAGAATCAGGGGCGATTACGGTCGGATCCAGATAGGGGACAACACGAGCATCGAGGACAACTGCGTGGTTCATGCGAGACCTGACGAGGAATGCATCATCGGGGAGTTCGTGACCATAGGCCACAATGCCACGATTCACAACTGCAGGATAGGCGACTCCGCCATTATTGGCATGTCCGCCACGGTGAGCGATTACGCCCAGGTCGGTGAATGGGCCGTCGTCGGCGAGGGCGCTGTCGTCGCCAACAGGCAGGAAGTCCCTCCCGCCAAGATCGCTGTCGGGGTCCCCGCTAAGGTCATAGGCGACGTCCAGGATGAGTTCAAGGAGCAATGGACGCGCTTCAAGAAGATCTACGTCGGCTTCGCAAGGGAGAGATATCCGAAAGGTCTCAAGCCCTTTTCGCCCTGATACTGGATGG
>JAJISH010000173.1 GCA_022848825.1 Thermoplasmatota archaeon | reverse complement strand
CAGCGAGCCTTTCTCGACCATCTCAAGTGCGGTCTCCTTGCTCACTTCGAGGGCGTTCTCTAGCGCCTTCGCCTCGTCTCCGCCCTCAATGCTGGTCACGGAGTTGCTCTCGACCTTCACCTTGATTGGATTGCGGATTATGATCACGCCCTTGTGGGCGGATATGCTTCCGTCATAGACGATGGTTCCTTCTGAGGACTCCAGCTCGGGTGATATGTAGACCTCGCCTGCGGGAAGGTTCCCGCCCGTGCCTGGCTTCGTGAAGTCTCCGTCATCCAAGTGGGTAGTCCTGCCCATCAGTCCGATCCTCACGTCCGTTCCGGCCTTGGCGGTTATGTGAACGGCATCGGCCTTGTCCAGGATTCCCTTCAACTTCCGGGCGTTGCTCCTGAGCTCCCCGTAATCTATCGGAACCGTCTCGATGAACATCTTGGCCGTGATGCTGGGGGACCAGAACGACCTCAGCTTCTTCGTCTTCCAGAGGTACGTGAAGATGTGATCGAACTCCTTCCCGCCCTCGCTGATGGGGTCCTTCATCCTGAACCTGTCCTTTCCGAGTTTGTGGCGGCTAATCGATATGAAAACGTCTGGATTCGATTCGATCGCTCTGATCACGGCGTCCTCGGCGAAATCCACCTGTGTCTTGGGCTCCTGAAAGACCAGCGATGTCTTCCCGCCAGAGTCGACCGACGCGTTGAAGACCACTTCGGATATCCTCCGAACATCATCATCTGGATTCGAGACGATGAGAACGTTCTCCCCCTCCTTCACAGCCATGACGTCCTCAATCGCCACTTTCGCGGCCCGCTTGAGGTCTTCGTCGTAGGCGATGGATTCCACGAATTTCGACATCAGACTCCTCCCTGGTCACAGGACCTGAAAGAGAAAAGAATCCGAGAATAAGAACTTGGCGGGAGCCGCGGAAGGCTCAGTCCGACACCCTGCCCTTCCGCTCGAACTGCTTCTCATAGAGGCTTCTGAGTGTGGAGAACGTATCCACGTCCTCCGGAGACTTGTCCTCTCTGATGCGCTTTATCCTCGCGAAGCGGAGGGCGAATCCTGAGTTGTAGTGAGGGCTCTTCTGGATCTCGTTGTATGCTACCTCGACAACAATCTCGGGGCGGACAAGGACCGTGTATCTCTCTTCCGATGTCTTCAGGGAAAGGAGGCGGTCCGTCATCCACTGAAACTCCTCGTCCGTCAGCCCCTTGAACGTTTTCCCGATCATCTCGAACCCGCCCGTCTCCTCATTCCTCACGGCGAGATGGTAGTTGCTCAGCCAGCCCTCCCTTCGTCCGTAGCCCCACTCGGCTGCAACTATGACGAGGTCGAGCATCTCCGCGGGCTTGACCTTGAACCACCTCTTGCCCCTGTGACCAGGGCGATAGGGGCTGTCCAGGGCCTTTGCCATCAGGCCTTCATGTCCCGCCTCAAGCGCCCTTTCCAGGAACTCGGCAGCTTCCCTGGGCTTAGATGAGACGATGCGTTCCGCAAGATAGTCTGGCGCGAGTTCGGAGAGCTTACGCCACCTCGACTCATAGGGCTCGTCGATTAACATCTCGCCATCGACGTAGAGGACGTCGAAGAGGTAGAGCTTGAGCGGCACCTGCTTCCTCGCCTCATCCACATCGTGCACCCGCCTGAACCTCCTCATCAGGTCCTGGAACGGCAACGGCCTCCCTTCGCCGTCCACGGCGACGACCTCACCGTCCAAGAGGAACTCCTTCGCGGGGAGGCCGAGAGCGATCTCCCGCATCTCAGGGAGCGATGCCGTCACGTCCGTTAGTCGGCGGGTGAATATCCCGACCTCGTCCCCCTTGCGGTGTATCTGGATTCTTGCACCATCGTACTTGTACTCCAGCGCGGTTCCCGCCGAATGCTCCTCGAAGACGCCCTCGAGGTTCTCCGCCAACTCACCAAGCATGGGCTTGACGGGTTTCAGGAGGCTCAGTCCGAACCTCTCGAGTCCCGAGGGGCCTGCGGTGAGCGCGACCTGGGCCACGCCGCCTATGTCACCGCTCAACATGTGGGCTCGCCTTACCAGGTTGATGCCCGCGCCAGATGCATCGGCGATTGCCTCGAGCATGACGCCCTCACTCACTCCGTGTCTCATCTCTTGGAACAGATCCCTCAGGATCATCTCCCGCTCGTCGTCACTTGCCCGACCGAGCAGGGCCTTCATCAGGTTCGTCCTTCGGCTGACGGAGTCCCTGCCAGAGACCTTGGCAATCTCATCGAACGACCTCTGGACATCCAGAATGCTAAGAGGCCTCTCGAAAAGTGTGGCCTGCTTCCCCGGACCGAGGGCCTTCTTGACGGTTCTCCATCCTACGTGAAGGGCTTTTGACTCCGCCTCCGGGAAGATCCTGCCTATGACGAGCAGTACCGCAGGGGAGATCTCATCGGGGTTGACTCCCTGGAGGAACTCCCCCAAGACTCTCCTCTTCTCCAACCTCTTGGTCGTGGACTCAAGAGCCTTGCACACCTGAACGAGCTCGGAGAAGGGGGTCTCCATCGGTCTTGATACGACTTGCGGGTTTAAAAACAGTAACCTCGAAGCAGGAGGGGAATCGAGAGCGAGTATCTACTTCTGGCAGAGGGGATGCTCCTCAAGAAACCTCGACATCGCTCGCGAGAAGGCCTTCTCGCTGTGACCCAGATGAACCGCGTGGCCCGCCCCCTCGAGAACGATGAGTTCTGATCCCTCCACCAGCTCGTGCATCTTCTCGAACTCCCAGACGCGGACGTGCTCGTCTCCGTCGCCTATCAGGAAGATGACGGGACAGCGAACCTCACCGAGCCTGTTGTCGTAGAAGTCGTCCGTCGAACGATTGAACGCCAACCACCGCTCAGCCCAGATTCGCAGAAGCGTCTTCCAGTACGGGTCGCCGTGCTGCCTCAAGAAGGACGTTATCTCTCGCTCGGTCAGATCGTCCGGTCTCAGGAATCTCTCGAACAGGGCATTCGTCTCCTTGACCGGGCAGTAATGCCCTGCCTCCGCCACGATGGCCGAAACGAGGTCGGGTCGCCTGAGAGCGAGATTGAGGGCTATGACCGTGCCATCGCTCCATCCCCAGAAGGCGGTCTTCTCGATCCCCAGCATGTCCATGAACTCGATAAGGTCGTCCACCTGCTTCAGGAAGAACGGCTCTGGGAAACTCTCGATGTGTGTCGACCTTCCATAGCCGATCCTGTCCGGGAGAATGAACCTGTGCCTGGCGGACATGAGCGGGATGTACTTCCTGAAGTCCCCCATGCCCGTCCCGAGACCTGCGTGCAGAGCGATCAGTGGAGGGCCCTCCCCGTGCGCTGTGTAGTAGATGTCCCCGGAGCCTATTCGGACGAGAGGCATCAGGTCCCCTCGAGGAAACCGACAACGCTCTGGACGAAATCGTCTTTCTCCTCGATGAGGGGCCAGTGCCCGCTGTCCTCGAACACCATCAGCTTCGATTCGGGGATCGCGTCGTCCATTACCTGGGAGAACTTGGGCGGGCAAATAGGATCGTGCCTACCCGCCAGAATCAGAGCGGGACAGGATATCTTCGGGAGATCGTCGAGGACGTCGTACTCCCGCAGGTCAACTTGCTGATGATATCTAAGGTGGTCGGGGGACATCTTGGAGGCCGAGAGGAGCTCCTCGAACTCGCCTCTGAAGGGTTCGTAGTCCTTGAAGTAAACGGGGAACATGAGGATGAGGTTCCGTCTCATCAGATCTTCCTTCGTCATCTCCTCGTTCCCGGGGCTCGCCATCTCCTTGTGGATGCTGGCAATCCTCTTGTCCGTCCTGAGGAGGTCGTCGAACCCCGCCTCGTATCGGGTGTCCGCCGCGGTTGCAATCAGAACAAGGGCACTGACGTTCTCCGGCCTTCTGATGGCATACTTGAGCGCGGAGAACCCGCCCGCCGAATGACCCATGACCGCAATCTTCTCGAATCCCAGGTGCTTCCTCAGCCGTTCCATGTCCGACACGGTGGAATCCATGGAGAAGTCGGATGGTGACGTGATCTTGGATGACTCGCCTATCCCCCTTGGGTTGAGGTACACCATCGTGAGCTTCTTCTCCAGGCCCGTGAGGTAGTGGGCCCACAGAGTGTAGTCGATTCCCCAGCCGATGGGAGCGAAAAGGCACGGAGGTCCGCTGCCTCTGACCTCGTACTCGATCGCCCGGTCAAGAATCCTCGCCACGCTGGAACCCATCAAGTCACCTTTCTAGCGGGAGGAGAGATGAACCTCCCCTGAATGAATCTTTTTATATTCGGCATTTCTTATCTTTGTGTGCCAATGTCCAGGATATCCAGGGACCACTACTACATGAACATCGCTGTGGACGTCTCCAAGAGAAGCACGTGCACGCGCCACAAGATCGGCGCGATAGTCGTGACCGGGGACGAGATAGAGAGCAGCGGGTACAACGGGAACCCGAGGGGGCTCCCACACTGTGATGAGATCGGCTGCATAAGGGACCAGGAGAACATACCCTCTGGACAGAGGATGGAGGTCTGCACTGGCGTCCACGCGGAGATGAACGCCCTCCTTCAGGCGGGAAAGGGCGCGAAGGGCGGAACGCTGTATTCCACGATTGTCCCGTGCAATACTTGCGCCAAAATGATCATCAACGCGGGAATCAGGCGGGTCGTCTACCTGGAGGACTACCCTGAGAGCATGGGGAGGGATTTGCTGACGCAGGCGGGAGTGGAGGTTGACAGGGTCGAGCTTCCAGAGGACTAGCTCTGGTGGGCCTTTCTTCTCATAATCAGTATGCTCAGAGAGAACGTGAGGACCGCGAAATCCAAGAGCTCCTCTTCTCGACCTCCTTCTTCGAGAGGCCATAGACCTCGCCAAAGAACCTGACATTGTCGTGGACCGTGAGGTCTGGATATATCGCGATCTCCTGAGGCATGTAGCCGATCTGATGGGATAACTTGGGATCAGCGACCTGCATCCCCAGGACCCGCACACTTCCCGCGTGGGGCTTGAGGAGGCCGCAGACCAGCTTGATCACGGTGGTCTTGCCAGACCCGTTCGGACCGATGAGCCCGTAGACCTCCCCCTTCTCGACCATGAAGTCCAGCCCGTCCACTGCAACGAGGTCACCATATCTCTGGACAAGGCCTCTTGCTTCGACGACGTAGTCCGCCATCCCGCTATGAATAGGTGGTTCCTAATTAAAGTCTAATCCATGATAGGGGAACACGGATTTCTTCACATCCCCAACGAGAGCGCGCACATCCGCAGCGACCTCTGTCTCCTCCAGCTCATCGTGGAGTTTGTCTGAAGGAATCTCTCCGGCCAGCTTCTTGCACAGTGACTTCCAACTGTCGGGGACCTCGTCGGGGAGCTCTATCCCGGCCATCTTGCTGAAGATCACGGTCCATATCCTGGGCACTACAACCGGGTCGTAGCCTCCACCTCCCACTCCGACCCACTTGCCATCGCAGATCTCGTGGGCGAGGTCATGGATGGTTCCCGCGATCCGTTCGTACGTCCCCGTGCCGATCATGAGATGCGTCAAGGGGTCCGATTGATGGGCGTCGGTTCCCAACTGGGTGAGTATCAGATCGGGCTTGAAGGATTCCAGGAGAGGCGGGACGATCTCATTGAAGGCGAAGATGTACGACGAGTCCCTCGTGTAGGTTGGGAGCGGGACGTTCACGGAGAACCCCTTGCCGTCGCCAGTCCCGACCTCGTTCTCGAAGCCAGTACCAGGGAAAAGGTACCTACCGCTCTCGTGGAGGGATATCGTCAGAACTTCAGGGCTATCGTAGAAGAGCGCCTGAACGCCATCACCGTGATGGGCGTCTATGTCCACATAGGCGGCCCTCTTCACCTTGCCCTCGACGAGAAGCTTCTTAATCGCGATCGCAGGATCGTTGAAAACACAGAACCCGGATGCTCTCGACCGCGAGGCGTGGTGAAGCCCACCCGCCGGCGTGAAGGCGTGATTGACCTGTCCGTCCGTGACCATGTCCGTGGCGTGTATCGCCGCACCGGTGTGTACCGCACTGGCGTGGTACATGTCCTCGAAGATCGGGTTGTCCCCGGAACCCAGGCCGAAGAGAAAGGCGCCCTGCGTGGACTTCCCATCGCTGACGGTCCTGACCATCTCAACATAGTCCTTGCTGTGGATCAGCTGGATCTGCTCTGAAGTCGCGGCCTCGGGTTCCGAGACCATGACCTCTTCTCGGTCGAGTATCCCCAGCTCCTTCATCAGTTCGTAGGTGAGCTTGATCCTGATTTGGTTCATAGGATGAAAGAGTCCAAAATCGTATTTCATGAACTCCTCGGAGTACACGAATCCCGTCTTTGCAGTCACTTGATTTCCTCCCTGGAGGGTTTGGAAAGCGATTGGGTGGACGATATTTAACCGTTGGCAACGCCACCGTTTTATACCGTTTCCCACTTCTCTAGACGGAGGGGAAGAATGAGGCACAGACTCGATCCAATCTTTAATCCCAAGTCGATAGCGGTCGTTGGCGCGTCCAGGAATCCGAAGAAGTTGGGCGCCCAGATAACGCACAAACTGATAACATACGGATTCCGAGGCACGCTCTATCCGGTGAACAGAAAGGCCAAGGATGTCCACTCGATAAGGGCGTATCCATCGGTCCTTGAGATCCCTGACGAGGTGGACCTGGCGATTGTTGTTGTACCGTCCGAACACGTCATGAGCACGATGGAGGAGTGCGCTGAGAAAGGAATTCATGGGGCCGTCGTGATAACGGCCGGATTCAAGGAAATCGGCGGGGAGGGAGCCAAGCGCCAGGAGGAGCTCCTGCGGTTCGTCAGAAAGCACGACATCGCGACAATAGGACCGAATTGCATGGGCATCATAAACACGAGCCCGGGGGTAATGATGTACTCGACATTCGCTCCCACCTACCCACTCAATGGAAGGACTGCCTTCATGTCCCAGAGCGGTGCTCTTGGCGTTGCGGTCCTCGGTCATGCTAGGAACATAAACATCGGTTTCTCCAAGTTTGTGAGCTTGGGCAACAAGATGGACATCTCTGGCAACGACCTGCTTGAGTACTGGGGGAGGGACCCTGAGACGGATGTCATACTGATGTACATTGAGAGCTTCGGCAATCCGCGCAACTTCGTGAGGATAGCCAGGGAAGTGACCCCGCGGAAGCCCGTCATTGCGCTGAAATCGGGGCGGACGGAGGCGGGGAAGAGAGCTGCTGCGAGTCACACTGGCTCCATGGCGGGATTGGACGAAGCGACAGACGCGCTCTTCGAACAATGTGGCGTCCTGCGGGTCGGATCGATAGAGGAGCTCTTCGACCTCGCGACTGCATTCTCCATGCAGCCTGTACCGACTGGTCGGCAGGTGGGCATAGTGACGAATGCTGGCGGTCCCGCCATAATGGCAACGGATGCGCTCGTGAGCGTCGGTCTTGACGTCCCTCCACTCGGGCGGAGGACCCAAGAGAAACTGAGAGCCGCTCTGATGGATGAAGCGATTACAACAAACCCTGTCGATATGACCGCCCACGGCGACCCGAAAGGATACGAAGCGGCCCTCAGGGCCGTGCTGAACGATTCGAGGATGGATTCTGTCCTCG
>JAJISH010000172.1 GCA_022848825.1 Thermoplasmatota archaeon | reverse complement strand
GACTCCAGCATGCCTCCAGGGATCAAGTCATCTGTCTCGGACGCGGTGACGGAATAGGTGACCTCCTTGTCGTGGAGAACCGCCCCGCCGCCGGTGATGCGCCTCACCACGTCGATTCCCAGGTCCTCGCACGTCCCGGTGTGAACCTCCTCATCGAGCCTCTGGAAGTACCCGATCGAGACGGCCGGTGGGCTCCAGCCGTACAGTCGCAGCGTGGGTCGAACCCTGCCATCCCTTCGCGCCTCCAAGATGGCCTCGTCCAGGGCCATGTTGTGGAAAGCGTCCGCATGACCGGTCTCCAGAAGCCTCCAAGTCGGCTTGCCCGTCTCCGTGTCTCCCTCTTGGGTTCGCGTCAACTCCGTATCACCCGCATCTCCTCCTCAATCTGTTCTTCCGTGAGGGTCTCTGGGTAGTTGTACGGCGTGCATCCAGGTCTCTCGTTGTAGAAGGGCCTGTTGCACCCCTCGCATCCCCGCGTGAGAAGAGCTTTGCCCATCATACTGATGAGGTTGTCTTCCTCGATGGAAGGCAGGATCAGTCCTCCCGCTCGATCGAACTCCAACCTCGCGCCGGTGTCCTCTGCGATGAGGTGGGTTGCCAGCTGTATCTTCCTGAACCGCTTGAGGCTCGGTGGGTCTCTGTTCTCCAGCCTGGTTCCCTTGCACGGTGTGAAAGCGAACAGGGCGAGCGGTACATCCTTCTCCAACACTCTCCGGGAGACATCGACCATCTCCTCGTCGGTCTCTCCCAGGCCCACAATGATGTGCGTACTTATCCTTCCCGGAAAGGAGTCTGCGGATGACAGTGTCAGCTCCAGAGCCTCATCGAGTCGGCCTCCCCTCAGGACCGGATGCAGTCTCTCGGACGCGACATCGAGCGGCAGGCCTACGCAGTCGGCGCCCTCTCTCAGGAGTCCCGCCACGTCGCTCGGGTTGTTCACCCGTGCCTCAACGCTCACGGGAAGGTCGCACCGGCTCTTGGCCTCTCGGGTCCATCTCTTCGCGGTCTCGAAGCAGCCCGGGCCGTTGACGACCTGGATGCATATCCTCGTGAAGGCTGATGACGTCTCCTCGAGGGCGTCCCACACGTGCCGTTCCGAATGAGCGGGCCATGTTATCCGGCACATGAAATCAGGGTTCGAAACGCTGGATCTCGCCTTGGTGCAGTATGCGCAGTCAAAGGTGCACTTGCCAGGCGTCAGGAGATGGGCCGTCGTTGGTCTGGAAGGCAGCTTGCCCCTCCTCAGCCCGAGGTGGATCGCGGTTCCTGTGGCTACTCTGACCTTCATGAGTCGTCCCCGTGAACAACGCACACCGGGTGTTGCTCGTTGTGTCAGACACGGAAATGGCATTGAGCTTAATGAAATACTCGCTCGAGAAACGGATCGAGCTATCATTCAAGAACGAAAATCTGCTTCTTCGCGCACATGTCCTTCAGTATCTTCGGCCAGACGCTGACGCTCACCTCTCCCAGATGGGCCATCTTGAGCAGGAGCATGTACGTGCGGGACTGTCCTATCCCGCCGCCGACGCTTAGCGGGAGCTCGCCGTTCAGTATCCCCTGATGGTACGGAAGCTCCAAGAAGTCCAGCTGTCCGGACATCTCCAGCTGCTGCCTGAGCGTCTCCGGGTTCACGCGGATCCCCATGGACGTCAGCTCGTGCCTCCGCTTGGTCACGGGGTTCCAGACGAGTATGTCGCCGTTCAGCCCATGCATGGGTTTCCCGTCCTTGGACATGGTCTCCGTGACCCAGTCGTCGTAGTCCGCGGCCCTCATCTCGTGCGGATAGCCGTCCTCGAGCGGCCAGCCGATGCCGTAGATGAACACTGCGGGGTATTCCTGCAGGATATCCGTCTCGCGCTGCTTTCGCGGGAGGTCAGGATATCTCTCGAGGATCTCCTCGGCATGCAGGAACTTGAGCTTCTCCGGCAGGCTGGGGTACTTGTCCGTCACCAGCTGCGGGAACATCTCCTGGACGTGCGTCTCAGCGCCCTTGAGGACCTTCCAGATCTTCTCCACGATGTCCGTCAGGAACGCCAGGTTCCGGTGTTCATCGGAGATCACCATCTCCCAATCCCACTGGTCCACGTAGGCGCTGTGGTCGTGGTCGAGGAAGTAGTCCTTCCGCACCGCGTGCATGTCCGTGCAGATGCCCTCGCCGACCTGCATGTCGAACTGCTTCAGCGCGACGCGCTTCCATTTCGTCGCAGCCTGCACTATCTGAGCATCAATCGGGTTCTTGTCATAGTCATTGGAGATGTGGAACTGTATCGGGGACCGCGAGCCGTCACGGTCCAAGTCGTCGTTCACACCGCTCTTGACGTCCACGATGAGCGGGACCGAGACCATCATCAGGTTGAGCTCCTTGCACAGCCCCTCCTCGA
The DNA here is from genome assembly GCA_022848825.1 of Thermoplasmatota archaeon. Classification (GTDB taxonomy): domain Archaea; phylum Thermoplasmatota; class Thermoplasmata; order RBG-16-68-12; family JAGMCJ01; genus JAGMCJ01. The sequence goes on along the minus strand of JAJISH010000172.1, from coordinate 2,678 downwards.
TGTAGCTCTTCATCGCGAAAATGGCCTTCTGCGTCTCCTTTGGCGTCAGCAGAGGGCTGTAGTCCTGCGGCAGGATCTTCTCTAGCTCGGCGTAGTCTCCGATGCCGGGACCGGCGAGGTCCGCTTTCTTGTCTGTCATCGCACTCATCTCCTTGTTGTCTTTGACCACTCTGGGCAGCGTGGCCATGGTCCTCTCGAAGCAATGCTGCTGGGATATATAAACGTGAGCAAATGCACGTCAATCTGGCGGCCTGATCGAGCGCGTCCAGAAGGAGTGCGAGGGTTGGGATTCGAACCCAAGGACCTCTGCAGGACTAGGCCCTCAACCTAGCGCCGTTGACCAGGCTTGGCTACCCTCGCTTCTGCACGCTGAGGGGGAGATTCGAACTCCCGCGGTGCAGTGCACCACCGACTCTCAAGGCCGGCGCCTTGGTCCGGGCTTAGCTACCTCAGCTCAGGATAGGGAATGAGAAATGATAATTGAATCTTTTGCCTCAGTCGGCCAACAGTGAGGGAAGGTCGAGCTCGAAGCCAACGACCGGGTAGCCCAGCTCGTACTTGTCGATCACGTCAGGCGTTATCTCTCCGAACTTGCCGATCTCCTCTCCTCCTCTGACAACAGACGCTGCCCGGCCCCTGATGAACAGGCCGTCCTTTCGCGGCTCTATCTTCATCTCGTGCCCCAGGTCGCGAAGAAGGCTCTGGACGAGGGACTTGACCTCGGTGAAGCCCGCCTTCGCGTGGATCGACACGCCCGCCAGTTTCCTCACGTTCTTGGCTTCTATCACGACATCCCCCGCCTCGAAGAACCTCTGCGGGAGTTCGTGATGCCTGTTCGCCCTTAGAAGAGCCATCAGGGAAGGAAGGAGGGACGTCCTCAGGGACGACTGCTCCGTCGTTATGGGATGCATCAGCTTCACGTGCTCGACCCCCTCCTCCCGGTTATCAGCGCCGACCAGGCTGAGCGTGCTCGCCTCCGTGTAGCCATATCCTATCATCAGGTTGCGCAGCGAGTTGCAGGCCTCGTTGAACCTTATCAGGCTCCCCGTCGTCGTCGCCCTGGGCGATTGCGGCTCGATCCTCTCGTATCCGTACGCAATGGCCACGTCCTCCACGAGGTCCGCGGGGTGGATGATGTCGTTCCTGTAGGCGGGTATCTGGACCTCTATGTCCTCGCCCGTGACATTGCAGGCGAACCTCATCCTTTCGAGGCAGTCCACCGTCTCTTCCGGGCTGAGGTCGACCCCTATGAGCTTGTTCGCGTACACCCTGTTCAGGACCCTCGTCTTCGGAGTCAGGTCAGGTGTGGTCCTGTCGCCCTCCGGTGTGTGAAGGTTGACCGTCTGAAGCTTCCCGCCCCTTTCGGCCAAGGCAGTGGCCACGATAACGAGCGTCGTGTGGACGGCCTCGTAGTCCAGGCCCGTGACGTCGAGAAAGAGGTTCGTGGTCTCCTCTGTGACCGTCGTCGCAATCCCGTTGATGATTGGCGGGAACGAAAGCACCTCGTCGTTCTTGTCGACTATCAGCGGGTACTTGTCCTTTCCTTCGAGGATGTACGCGTAGTCGACGCCCTTCGGATGCTCGCGCAGGATCTCGGACATGTTCATCTCCCGCGTGCCCTGGAGCGGGAAGAACGTCCTCTCCTCCGGCGGGACGCCCATGTACGTGAAGGGCGGGACCACGTTGTCCATGTCATGAACGCCGACCGAGACCTTTCTCCTCTTCCTGCCTAGCGTGAGGTGAAGCTTCTCCTGCATGTCCATCAGGGATTTCACAAGCTCGTCCGTCATCTCGACGCCCCTCACGACGCCTCCAACGGCGTGCGGGCGGACGTCTATCACGCTCTTGTCGACTATGAAGTCGATCCCTGAGTCCTCCGTCGGGTAATGGGCAAGCCCCTTCTCGAAGCTCAGAAACCCCCTGAGGGCTCTGGCGACCCCTTCGACCGAATAGAGGTCAGGCCTGTTCGGGAAGAACTCCACGCTCATCTCATTGCCCTCTACCCCCTCCAGGGAGGCTCCGAGCATTGGGATTCTCTCCAGGAGCTCGTCCATCGGGACATCCTGGCCGATGAGGGAGATGAGGTCACCGTAGTCTAGCGTGATGACTGGCATCGTCTCGAAAACGGTTCGATGGTATATGAATCTTTAGAAGTGCAATTCTGCCATCCGAGGGATATCTCAACGGACATCCTCGAACGTTATCTCCGATGATTATCACGTCGGATAATCTTAGACTCAAGGTTTTATCGGAATCAGGCGAATGATTGAGCATAGCACAGCACTGGCTCACTTACGGAGGCAGATTGTGAAAAGGACGTCTAGAAGACGGTATGAGTGCCACATATTACGAGTGAGCAATGCTGAACTGACACGGGCGTTCCTCTTCGTGATGGTATTCAGCCTGCTTGCGTCTGGCTGGGGTGTTAATGCCGATCCTTCTGTGACGGACAATGGAAATGGAACAACCACTGCCGTGTGGTCCTTCCAGGACCCGGCTAACTACACAAGTCAGAATCTGAGCCTCGCTCCCAGTAATGTCACGCTCCAGCGGGAAGGCAGTCTGTTCACGGACACCTCTCTGGGCGACTTCCTTCAAGGAACTGGCTTCTACAATGTCAATCTGACCGTGGATCCAGGCAATGTAACCTTGGAAAACACAAGCCTTGCTGAGCCGCC
>JAJISH010000171.1 GCA_022848825.1 Thermoplasmatota archaeon | reverse complement strand
GCTAATCAGGAAGCCTAAGAGAAGGCCCTAGAGCTTGCCTAAGAGATTGTCCATCTTTTCTTCCAGCGACTTCCCGTAGGAGGCCACGGCCACCTCTCCCCTCGTCTTCTCGAGCAGCCTCCGCGCGATGTCCTGTTTTCTCTTTATGGCGAGAAGTCCGGATGGGAAGTCGAACCTCATGAGCACCGTGAAGATCTCCTCCATCTGCTGGAGGTGCTCGTTAGCGGTGTCGGCGTCTCCCCCCTTCAGGGCATCCAGCGTGATCCGCCTGAGCTCACCGACGACGTCCCCGAGGCCCATCAGATAGGCCTTGTCCGTCACCTCGAGGTCGCTCGGTGTAGGCAGGGGCTTCTCCTCGACTATCGAATGCAGGATGCTCACCTCCGCGAGCTCCTGATGAGCGTTCTCTATGTACCCGGCATAATAGATGTCAAGATGGTCCCGAAGAGCGGACGAGAGCTCTCCGTTCCGGTCGCGCACCTCCCGCAGGAGGTCTATCATGTCCTCGCCGCGATGGATCCGCCTGACCGCCTCGCCAGCCAGTCTCGCGATCGTCCTGGATGATTTCAGGGCGAGTTCCCGCACGGCGTCCTTCTCGTCCAATCTGGCCTCCATCCCCTCAATGATCCCTTCGAGATTCTCCATGGTCATGGCAATCGCTCACTGGCATAAGTCTTTTTGTCTTTCGGGACCCGAACGATATTTTGATTTAGGGGTATCTCATTAGCTGGCTTGCTTCTTAAGCGGGAGGAGGAGTTTATGCGTATGAAATCTGAGGAAGCTCGTGCCGATAGAATCTCTGCTCGTCTGTTGTGCCTCGCTGTGGCGGTGGCAATGGTGTTGCCTGTGGCCTTCGCGGTTCTTCCATCCGAGGAGCCTGACAGGCACGCGATGCCTGAGGATCCAGAGCCCGATCAGGAGATGTTCCTGTTGCAGGTGACCAACACGCTGGATGTTCCGAGGGCCAACGAGGTCGTGCGCTATTCGCTCACTCTGGACAACTTCCATCTTCTCGATCCGTCCCAGTTCCTCGTAAGGGCCACCTCAACGGGCCAGGAGGTTCTCTCCGGACATCTTGAGTCCACGGTGGAGAGGTATCCGTCAAACTTCGTGCACAAGGTGGACATCGTGTTCCAGGATGATTTCGGACCGCTGGAGACCAGGATGTACGAAATCGATACTGGAAACACAACGGCGCTGACCGGCGACATGACCGTGAACTCCACTCCCTCAGCTGTTGAGGTCAGAGACGGGAGCAGGAGATACACTATCTCCAAGAGGGAGGAGAACGGAAACGGGGTCTACGTCACGTATCAGAATGGCTCCGCGCCAACCGTTCGCGGCTACATCTTCGTCAGGATTGGCGGGAACCAGCTCACGATAGATCAAGCCAGCGTGGGGATGTGGTGGGGCTCTCCCACTCTTGAGGAGATCGACATCAACCCTGTGATGGTGTCCGTCCATCTTCAATACGGGAACCCTACAATGACGAACTGGGGCGTCGGGTCGATGGCTGACCTCTACAAGGACATGGATATCATCTCTGGAGATGTCTACGTCAACTTCTACAACGACAGGGAGATGTATGAGACGATAACCGACAAGAAGGTCAACGAGAAGTTCCACAATCACAATGGATTCGTGATGGAGTTCACTGTCCTCTATGGAGGGGACGCTGAGTACCAGCAGATATTCGGGAACAGTCAACATCAGATCATGACCGCAAGGACAAGAGAGCCGACGTGGTCACGGGTGAATCCGGTGTTCAGGGCGCACGACATCGGGAACCGAAGCGCTCCCGCATTCGCCGACCTTGACAACGATACGATCTATGACATGGTGGTAGGTTCGGCGGAAGGAGAGATATGGTACTTCAGAAACACAGGGAGCGTGAACGCGCCCTCCTGGAGCAGGGATACGGACATGTTCGCGGCGTTCAGTGGCGTGGCCAACTACTCCGTCCCCTGGCTGGCGGATGTCGATGGTGACAGTGATTTCGATCTCGTACTCGGAAAGGACAACGGCACTCTCGTGGAGCTCGAGAACGTTGGCACGGTGCAGATACCGCAATGGAGCCAGAACATGACCGCCTTCGCCGGAATCGATGTGGGCAACTTCTCCGCACCTGCTCTCGGGGACCTGGAC
>JAJISH010000170.1 GCA_022848825.1 Thermoplasmatota archaeon | reverse complement strand
CGCGGCCATGGCTGATATCATCCTCGAGGAGATGGAGAAGAGCGATGGGGACTTCGATTCCGTTGCGGGCATCGCGATCAACGGCATTCCCTACGCCACGATTATATCGGAGGACCTTGAGCGGGAGCTAATAGTCTACAGGCCCAGTCAGGAGAGGGAACGAGGCGGCGGGGCCTTCAGCTCGAACTACGCGGACCCGAGCGGGAAGAAGGTCGTCATAGTCGACGATGTCGTGAGCTCTGGCGACACCATAAGGTGCACCATAGACGACATACAGGACGCTGGCGGGACCACGGTCCTGTCCGTGGTCTTCGTGAACAAGACAGCCAATGACGAGGTCCATGGGGTTCCGCTCAGGGCGCTGGTCAGGGCCCGCACGATTGCGTGAAATCATGCACTGGCTTGATGTTCTTCTCCCTCAAATCGAAGAGTTCCTTCGAGGAAAGGATGTTGTTCATAGCTCTGCGGGGCTCTCCGTGAGCGGGCTCCAGCACGTCGGTAGGCTCAGAGGCGAGGTGGTCCTCACGAACTCGGTCTCGAGAGAGCTGAGGGCGACGGACAAGGATGTCACGCAGTACCTCGTGCTCTACACGCAGGACCCGTGGAAAGGTACGGAGGGGCAGCTCTCTCAGTTCCCCGGGGACGAGGGTAGGGACTACGTCAGTTGGCGGTTGAAGGACGTCCCCGATCCCTTCGGGTGTCACTCCTCCTGGGTCGAGCACTACTGGGAGGATTTCGGCGGCTACATGGAAGAGTTCGCACCCGACGTGGAACTGGAGAGGACCGGGGATGTCTACGGCAAGGAGAAGATGCGCGAGATCGTCCTCGAACTGGTCAGGAAGAGCGAGGCCGTGAGACCGCTGATCAACAAGTACAGAGGGGAGAGGAAGTACCCCGAGGGCTGGATACCCTTCGATGCGTTCTGCACGGAGTGCAACACTATCGGAACGGCCGAGACCATAGGGATGACAGAGGATGGAGACGTCCAATACAAATGCAGGGAAGGGCACGACGGTGTGTCCGGACTGGAGAAGGGGAAGCTGAACTGGCGGCTCGAATGGCCCGCCCTGTGGAGGCTCCTGGAAGTCGACATCGAGGCCTTCGGGAAGGACCATGCCACTCCGGGGGGTTCGAGGGACAGCTGCAAGGAGATCGCCCGTGGGATCATGGACATGCTCCCTCCGTATGGGATACCCTACGAGTGGGTGGGGATGCAGAGCCAGGGCAAGGACTTGGGCGACATGAGCAGCTCAGGATTCCTCGGGTTCACTCCGAAGGAATGGCTTGAGGTGGGGGAGCCAGAGGTCCTGAGATATGTCTTCCTGTTCAACAGCACGTCAAAGAGGATCGTCCTGGACCTGTCCAAGGTGGACAGCTATCACGATCGATACGATGAGGCGGAAGGACTGTTCTTCGAGGACAAGGACGACGAGAGGGCAAGAGCCTACGAGCTTTCGCGGCTCGATGAAGCTCCCTCGTCCGTGCCATTTCGAGTCCCCTACAGGCATGCCTCCCTCCTAGCCCAGACCGTGCCTCCCGAGGACCCGGTCGATTGGGCCATCGAGAGACTTCGGGACACAGGTGTGCTCGCAACCGAGCTGAGCGACGATGAAAGGGAGCAGGTGGCCAGGAGGCTGACGCTCTCGGAGAATTGGACACGGACGCATGCCCCAGAGGATTTGAGAATCGACGTCTTGAAGGACATCCGCTCGATAGAGGACAAGCTCGAGCGCACGGACCGAGAGGCCCTTGGGATGTTCCGCGAGTCGCTCTCTGACATTCGCTGGACCGAGGAGGAGATGAAGAATGCGATGACGCGCTTGACGAAGAGCGGTGAGCTTCCCGTGAAGACCAGGAGGTTCTTCATGTCCCTGTACATTGTCTTCCTGGGGAAGGAGAGGGGGCCCAGAGCGGCTCCGTTCCTCTCCGTTTTGGACAGGGACTTCGTCCTCGGGCGGCTCGAAGAGATCTCCTCCCGGTAGAGAACCGCCAGAACGTTTCCGGGAGACACTAGGGAAACAATTAATATCCAATCGTGGCTTATTTCTGCGCACTAGCCCCGTGGTGTAGCGGCAGCATAAGAGGCTCTGGACCTCTTGGCACCGGTTCAAATCCGGTCGGGGCTATCTCCCGCTCCAATCCCAATACATATAACTACACCGCTCCCGATTAAGGAGTTCCCACGACAGGGACAGCAAAGGTGATGAATCATGGGTTCCGGTGAACCTCCTGCTCGCGACTTCATCCGCCAGATGATCGACGAGGACAACAGAACCGGCAAGCACAAAGGTAGAGTGCATACTCGCTTCCCGCCTGAGCCCAACGGCTACCTGCACATCGGACACGCGAAGTCCATCTGCCTCAACTTCGGCATCGCCGAGGAGTACGGGGGATTGTGCAACATGCGTTTCGATGACACGAACCCGATGAAGGAGGAGGACAAGTACGTGAAGGCCATCATCGAGGACGTCAAGTGGCTCGGGTTCGACTGGGGGGATCGGCTGTACTTCGCCTCGGACTACTTCGACCAGATGTACGAGTACGCGGTGCAGCTCGTGAAGGATGGGAAGGCGTACGTGGACGACCTCTCGGCGGAGGAGATCAGCGAGTACCGGGGGACGCTCACCACACCGGGCAGGGAGAGCCCCCATCGGGACCGGTCCGCGGAGGAGAACCTCGACCTGCTGGAGCGCATGAAGGCAGGTGAGTTCGCGGACGGCGAGAAGGTGCTCCGGGCCAGGATCGACATGTCCCACCGGAACATGAACATGAGGGACCCTGTCATGTACAGGATACTCCACGCGCCCCATCACAACACCGGCGACAGGTGGTGCATCTATGCAACGTACGACTGGGCGCACGGCCTTGAGGATTCGATTGAGCGTATAACGCACTCGATCTGCACTCTTGAGTTCGAAGACCACCGCCCGCTCTACGACTGGTACCTGGATGAGCTTGGCGTGTATCACCCGCAGCAGATCGAGTTTGCCCGGTTCAACCTCACGCACACGATTATGAGCAAACGTTACCTCCGTGAGTTGGTCGAGGGCGGGTACGTGAGCGGCTGGGACGATCCTCGCCTTCCGACGTTGCGGGGGATGCGGCGAAGGGGCTTTACGCCCGAGGCCATCCGGTATCTGAAGGCTTACAGCTGGCCGGGGAACGTGCGGGAGCTCAAAAACGTGGTGGAGAGCATCCTGGCGCTGAA
>JAJISH010000017.1 GCA_022848825.1 Thermoplasmatota archaeon | reverse complement strand
ACTGGACCTCTACCCGCCGGAGAACGACGACGCCGTGAAATCGCGCCTGGACAGGTTCTTCTGGCAGGAGCTCACGCAGCGCCCCGTAGGGAAGATCATTGGCAAGATGAGTGTCTGCGGCGGTGCCCGCAAGATAGACGCGCTCCTCAAGATCGCTGAGCGGACGGGAACGGACGTGAGCGAGTCCATCGTCGTCGGCGACAGCATCACGGACATGAAGATGCTGCAGTTCGTCCGGGACAAGGGCGGGCTGGCGGTCGTCTTCAACGGGAACGAGTACGCCGTTCCGTACGGGAGCGTCGGACTGGCGACCACGGACATGCGCAATCTTCAGTTCATCATGGAGACGTGGGAGGAAGGAGGCAAGCAGGCGGTCATGGAGGCGGTCGCTGCCCGCGAGGGAGAGGGCAAGGACCCCTATTACCACGTGCTCGAGGGGCGAGAGAGCTATGACGACGTGCTCGAGGCGCACATGGCCATGAGGGCTGCCATCCGCGGACAGGCGGCCAAGCTGGGGTGATTATGGACATAATCGGCTTCGGAGCCCTGAACTGGGACAGGCTGCTCAAGGTCCCGCGCATCGCCAGCGGGGACGAGGAGTACGTCGTGCTGGAGCAGACCTGCGCGCCTGGTGGCTCGGCGGCGAACACGATATACGGTCTCGGGAAGCTCGGGTTCCGGACGGGCTTCGTCGGCGCTCTGGGCGACGACACCGAGGGCAGGGAGATGCTCATCGCGTTCGACAAGATAGGCGTGGACACGTCGCGCATCGTCATGCGGAAGGATCGGCCGACCGGGGCAGCCTACTCGTTCATCGACCCGAAGGGCGAGCGGGCGCTTTACATCAATCCTGGGGCGAACGACATGCTGACTGAGAAGGACCTGGACGTGGAGTTCATGGGCTCCTCGCAGGTGCTGCACATGACCTCCTTCTGCGGTGAGGAGCAGTTCCAGCTGCAGAGGAAGTTGCTCGGGCGGTTGCCTGAGGACCAGTTGGTGAGCGTGGCTCCTGGGGCGATCTATGCTGAGCGGGACGACTTCCAGCCCTTCCTAGAGCGGGCGAACATCCTCATCTTGAACAGAAGAGAAGTAGAGAAGATCAGCGGGGCGGGCTACGAGGACGGCGCGCACATGCTCATGGCGAAGGGCTGCAACCTCGTGGCGGTGACGCTTGGCAGCGAGGGCTGCTTCATAGAGAACACGGAGGGAAGCTGGACCGTGTCGGGATCTCCTGCCCAAGTTATGGACACGACTGGTGCTGGGGACGCCTTCGCGGCAGGGTTCTTGGCGGGCATACTCGAGAACCGGAGCCCCGTGACTTGCGGGAAGCTGGGAAATGCGGTGGCGGCTCTTTGCGTTGCCAAAATGGGGGCGCGAGCCGGTATGCCGACGAGAGCTGAGCTGGACGCGCTGGTCAGTTCAAGATGAGGCCTTGCTAGGGTTCCTCTTTCTTCCTTCTCCTCACTTCAAGACCCAGACCTACGAGAGCTATGATGACCACCAGCACAACGGCCGTCCAGAAGAATATCTCCCCGTACATCATCTCTTCTTCAGTGGGATTGTGGACATCCACGGTGACGTTCACTTCATCTGAGTAGTCTTCGCCGTCATATGATCGGGCGTATATCGTGTATTCCCCGTTCGATACGTTCGTGGTATCCCATTCGTAGCTCCAGGACGTGTTCCAGTTGACCTGAATCCAAGAGCCGTTGTCTATCCTAATCTCCACCTTGACAATGGTCCCATCCTCATCGCTGGCGGTTCCCGAGATTGTGTGGGTCTCGTGGATTCTTTCATGTTCCACGGGGTGGACGATCTCACAGACTGGGCGTTGATTCTCAGGGGTCGGGACTTCCAGAGGGAGAGGCTCCATGAGCGGGAATCCGTCGAGACCCGCTGCAAGGCTGGGGTATGGCGTATCGCCAATGCCGTCGGGATCGGGGCAGACATCCTGACTGGGACCACTGCAATTGTCGACTCCAGCATAGTCACTCCAATAGTTGCCGCCCGATGGGTAGCCGTCGTCCCAGGAGTTAGTGCCACCATCCACGCTCTGGTTCGTGTTGTTGATGAAGTTGTTGTGGTAGATGGCGTTGTCATAAGAGGACCATGTATAGATGCCCCACTCGTTATCCGTGATTGTGTTCTCAGTGATGGAGTTCTCATGGCCATAGTACATGTATATGCCGTATCCAGTGTGAGAGAAGATGTTGTTGCCAGTTATGTTGTTCCCGTCAGAGCTATCCATCCAGATTCCATTCCTGTTGTTGTAGACCCTATTCTTGGCGATGGTATTATTGTCCGAGGATTTCACATACATGGCGTAATAGTCGTCTCCGGTGAGCTCGTTATCCTCAATCGTGTTGTACTTGGCGCTAGCAAGTGAGATACTATTAGCGGTGTTGTTTGCGATGGTGTGGTTGTCAGAGTAGAAAAGAAAGATGTTTGTTGGGTCTGAGGACATGCCGTTGTTTGTGATGGTATTCCTCGATGAATGGCCTATCATGATTCCCGAATAGGGACTGCCGATGATCTGGCCATCCACTGTGACGTTCGTGCAGTTGGCGAGGATGACCTGGCCCGCACCCGATGGGATTGTCCCGCCCACGGTGTTCTTCCAGTAGTGGACCGGCTTGCCATTGACGGTGTTAGAGGTCTCGATGGTGTGTGTGTTCCAATACTCAAGAGAGCCCATGCGTATCCAGATCCCGTTTTCGAGCATTTCATTGTCCACAACGGTAGTGTTGACAGAATAGTCCAAATCGATGCCTGGGCCGCCATTCCCATATATAGTATTGTCATCGAGTTCATTGTGGTATGACCCGGCGAAGTAAATTCCGGCATACTCATTTGAATGGACGGTGTTATTGGTTAGGGTGCTGTTCCCAGAATAGTGGACGAGGATTCCTCTCGCCACGTTACTGAAGACTGTGTTGTCGGCAACAGTACTGTGTTCAGATGTGGAGACTTCTATGCCTGAGCCGTTGTTCGAGAAGGCGATGTTGTTGATGACAATGCTGTTCTTGGACGAGAGGATTAGGATACCTTCGTAGTTGTACGAGACATTGTTGGTATCGATCCTACAGTCGTCAAAGCCGTAGTCGACCACAATTCCCTGAGACCCATTCCTCACGGAGAATCCAGTGACATTGACCCAGTCAGCAGCCAACTTGATGCCCGCCGCGCCACTCCCCGGATCTACAAAGGTAGTGTCTCGTCCTTCCCCGACGAGAGATATCGTCTTGTTCACTATCACAGACTCGAGATATGTCCCGTTGAAGACGTAGACGGTATCACCAGGATTAGCATCATCGATCGCTCCCTGTATCGTCGTGTAGTTCCCAAGCTCCGCCCCGCCAACGTACAAGGTTGACGCTTTCGCGTTACCAGGCAATATCGTCAAAGCTGAAAAGGTAACCCCCAGGAACATGACGACGACAACCAAACTCCACTTCCTCATGCTTGCCCCCTCGAATTCCATCCGGAAAGCCGCTTCCCGACTTAAAACACTTCTTATTATGGAGTATCCTTGAGGTAGTGCGTCGCGTCCCCCGCCATGAATATGGAGCCCGTAATGCAGACCACATCGTCATCATCGGAGAGTGCCACTGCCCTCTCGATAGCCTCAGGAACGCTGGGTACGACCTCCACGTCGTCCACGTATCTTCTCGCCTCCCGCCCGATATCCTCGGGATCCATTGCCCGCCAATAGTCCGGCTTCGTGCAGATTATCCTCCCCGCCACTGGAGCAATCGCCTCCAGCATTGGGGACGCGTCCTTATCCGACATCACTCCAACCACGAACGTGATGTGATCGTTTTTCGTGGTCTCTAGCAGCGCGTCCTTCAGATTCCTCATTCCGTCGGGATTGTGGCTCGAGTCGATGATCACCGTCGGATTCTTGCGGACGACCTCAAGCCTTGCGGGCCACTTTGCGCCTGCGAATCCCCGCCTGATCGCCTCAGCAGGTACATCATGCTCCGCCTTTCGCAGCAGGTCGAGCACCGCATAGGCGGTCGCAACGTTCTGCAGCTGATATGAACCGAGCAGGGGTATCTCGAACTCACGACTGGAGTCCCCGATCCAAAGTCTCTGGCCTGAGGCGTCGAACGATATCCGCTCGTACGGGTAGTCCGCTTCCACGACCGTGACCTCGCATCCCCGCTCCTCGCACGTCTTCCGCACGACGGGATTCTCCTCTGCAGACACGACGGGCACACCGGGCTTGATTATCCCTGCCTTCTCCTTGGCTATCCGCTCGAGCGTCTTCCCGAGGTGTTCAGTATGCTCGAGTGCAAGGTGCGTGATGACGGAGACCTCGGGCGTGATCACGTTCGTCGCGTCCAGCCGCCCGCCCATTCCGACCTCCACGACTGCGATGTCCACGTTCTCGTCCGCGAAGTAGGAGAAGCCCATGGCGGTGGTGAACTCGAAGAACGTCGGGTGCTTGGTGGGGTCCTCTCCCATCCTCTCGGCGATTCGTCTGATCTTGTTGACGTATTCCATCACCCGCTCGTCCGATATCTCCTCGCCGTTGATCTGCATCCGCTCGTTGTACCTGACCACGTGCGGGGAGGTATACATCCCGACCTTGTAGCCCGCCTCCTTCA
>JAJISH010000169.1 GCA_022848825.1 Thermoplasmatota archaeon | reverse complement strand
TATCTCCGCCACCCTGACCACTTTCTTGAGAAGCGGCTCAACACTCTTTTGCCCCAGGGTAATTTCCATGCTCCCCCGACTGTGAGTGATCACGAAATATAGATCGTCCCGCTCGACCTCGCCTCTGTCGTTCCTCATCGGCACGGGCTCGCCGTTCTCGTCCAGCTTGCGGATCTGATCGCCGTGCAGGTCGTACTCGCCCACGAAGCCGGCGTTGTTGATGAAGAAGACGAGCTTGCCGTCCGGGCCCAGACCGAGGTCCCGGTACATCTTCAGCTTGACCAGCGCCTGCCTGGACTGCTCCCCGACCATGAAGTCGGTGGCGGCGTAGGACCTCACCCTCGTCCCGACCTTCTGTGCGGCTATCGCCGAGGTGATTATGCTCTCGCACCCGCTGTCCATCGCCGTCGCCATGGCGGGGTCAGTCACCCGGAGCATAGGCTCCAGGACGTCGAACCTCTTGTAGCTGAGCGACTCGGACCGCAGCCACTTCTTCCCGCCTGAACCCCAGCCCGGGTTCAGCTCGCTGAAGAGGAATATGAACCTCCCGTTCGTGGTCCCGCTCTTCTCGTACCTCGTGCACCGCAGGGCCCCCGCCTGCTTCCCCTCCTCGACCTCGGGGACCAGCACCTCGTAGTCAGCGATCGTCTTGCGGACGAAGTCCACGTTCTCGCAATCGATGTTCATGGCCAGGACGGTCGGTCTCTTCCCGCCCTCGTCGGTCTCAGCGGACCTCATCAGGCCGGGCCATTCGGGGCTGCCGGGAACGAGACCCTCGGATTTGGCGAAGCTCGCGGCCTCCAGCCCAACGAGCTCGACGGAGTCCGTCTTCCCGCCAGAATCCAGAACGGGGCGTCCGAAGCACGCGTCATCCTGCTCCAGCTCGGGCCCGACCGTGAGCGTGGTCTTTCCCGTCCCGCTCAGGCCCTTGAGGACCCTGTCCGTCGTACACCCAGCGTGGTATGATATCAGGCCGTCCAGCTCTCCCTTGTTCCACACCATCGTGAGGTTGGGCTTCTTGTATGCCCCGCCGAAATAGTCGATCCCGAGGCTGAGGACCCGCCTGACGTCGTTCTTCATGTCCATGAAGTCGTACAGCGTGATCGGCTCCTTCGGATCGTACTCGGGCCAGAACTCCTGGATCTCCCTCACGTACTCGGCGGGAAGGGGCTCCGGGATGATGTAGTTGAAGCAGTGGACGCGCATGTTCTCCTTTGGCGGGAAGATCATCATCTTCCCCATCCAGGCGATGTACGCGCTGTGCGGGTTCTCCACGGTCGTCGTTACCCTCAGTCCGACCTCGTAGCCGGACTCCCCTTGTATCCCCTCCTGGACGATCACTCTAGCCGTCCTCAGATATCGGAGGGCGACGTCGTAGAGCGCCTTGCCTATCTCTGTATCAAAAGGCCTCTGGCGGGTTCCGAGCGGGTAGTCCTCCGGCACCATGTAGAACGCCCTGTCCGGTCTCCGCCCCGCCTGCGTGGAGGCGAAGAGGAACTGCCCGTCCTTCGTGAGCACGTAGTAGGGCTTCAGGAACTCCCTGTAGAAGTCGTCGTCCGGATTACGCGTCACTTTCGAAGCGTCAAGTCGAATGTCGTCTTCCAACGAGAAGGTACCGTCATTCATCGAGGCCGTCATCGCGGATTCCAGCATAAAGGTTCCGTATCGGGGCTAGATCTCTTCCTTCACGCTGCCCTTGCGCTTCGATGGGACGACCGAGAAACTCTCAACAGGGACGTCGGCCGCGCGGCTCTCGAATGGTCTGTGCTTGTAGGGCACGACCTCGACGTGAGGATACGCGATCTGGACATCATCGTCCTCGCTGAACCTCCTCAAGACGGCTGTGATTATCCGCGACCTGGCCTCTCGCCTCCTCTGGGCCTGGCAGAAGTATACTGCGAACAGACGAACGGAGTAGTCGCCCAGTCTGGCAAGGACCCTGGGCTTTACTATAGTGATGTCCTTGATGTCACTGAACTCGATCTTCTCCTTGACGAAACTGGAGTACTTCTGCATGAACCTCCCGGCGACCTCCTCCGTCGCATCGAGCACATGCCGCTGGGCTTTGGCGATATCGCTCTCGTACGTCACGTTGACCTCCAGTTCGTCCCAGATGATGTTGGTGTCCTTTGTGTAGTTGTAGACGTTCGCCTCCAGCACGAAGCTGTTCGGAATGGACGCAACTCGTCCTGTGAACGTGTCCCCGCTCATCCATCCGCCGAACTCGCGGACAGTCGTGTTCATTATGGATATGTTCGTGACGTATCCACTGAGGTCCTTGATCTTGATCCTGTCCCCGAGCGTGTAGATCCCCCTGTAGACGAGAACAGCCCAGCCCACGATGTTGAGCAGCGGTCCTTGCAGGACGTAGATCGCCGCCGCGCTGACCAGGCCGAGGCTCAGCAGGCTCATGCCTCCCTCTGGACCGCCAGCCGCAATCCAAAGCACCGCTCCGAGGGCGACGAACCACGCGACGTAGCTGAGAATCTGGTATATGGCCGCCGCGTCCGCCTCCGATTTCGTTCTCGTGGAGAATGCATGTATGAAGAGGGGCCCCATGAGGTCAAGCCAGATCTTCGTGGCGATGATGATCAGCCCGGAGATTATGAACGGCGCGTATTCGCTCAGGGTGATGTCAAATGGAAGGATGTTCGGTATGACCGAGTAGCTCCCGAGGAGTACGATGAGGATAACGACGAAGAGAATGAGGAGAAGCACCGTGGGCCATCTCTTCTTCCCGCTGGATGACATTGTTAGCAAACAGCCCCGCGAAACTATTTAGTCGTTGGTTCGCGGTTATCAATAAAGAGAACAGTGGCTACTTCACCCTCGTCAGTCTCAGCGCGTTGAGAATGACGCCGAGGGACACGCCCATGTCTCCTATCGCGACCGCCATCCAGAGGGTCACGAGGCCCGGGAAGACGAGCACCGCGAACGTCAGCTTGACGGCAATGGCCGCAACGATGTTGCTCCTGACGACCCGCATGGTCCTCCTCCCCAGGTCCAGCATGTAGGGCACCTTGGAGAGGTCATCTCCCAACAGGGCGGCGTCCGCGACCTCCAGTGCCGAATCGGAGCCCGCCGCGGCCATGGCTATCCCGAGGTCCGCTGCCGCCAACGCGGGAGCGTCATTGACACCATCACCCACCATGGCGACCTTCCTTCCGCCTCTCGACATGGCCTCGATGGCGCTGACCTTCTCCTCGGGCATCAGATTCGCACGGAAGTCGTCGATCCCCAACTGCCCCGCGATCCTCCTGGCCACGGCCTCGTTGTCCCCCGTAAGCATCACGAGGTCGTATCTCCCGCCTGATCGGAGCCTGAGCATCGCGTCCCTCGCCGAAGGCCTGACGCGGTCAGCCAGTGCAATCACGCCGAGCGGTTCGCCCTCCTTGCCCACGAACACCGTCGTCTTTCCCTGCCTTTCCAGGGAGCGCTTCTCCTCCCTGAGCGGGTTCGAAGCGGTCCCGAACAGCCTGTCCGATCCGATCAGGTACGGTTCCCCGCCGATCTCTCCCTTGAGGCCTTTTCCGGGGATCGACCGGAAGCTCTCAACGCA
>JAJISH010000168.1 GCA_022848825.1 Thermoplasmatota archaeon | reverse complement strand
CTGGAGCAAACGTCCTCTTCTGTCAGAAGGGCATCGATGACCTTGTGCAGCACTACCTATCCAAGGAAGGAATCTACACCGTTCGCAGGGCCAAGAAGTCGGACATGGAGAAGCTCGCCAAGGCGACCGGTGCGACGATCGTATCGAAGATCGACGAGCTGAGAAGAGGAGACCTTGGGTCCGCAGGCGAAGTCTACGAGAAGAAGATAGGCGACGATGAGATGACATTCGTGACCGGATGCAGGAACCCGAAAGCCGTGTCCGTCCTTCTCCGAGGCGGGACCGAACACGTCGTCGATGAGCTTGACAGGTCCTTCGAGGATGCCATTAGCGTCGTCGGAATAGCGATTGAGGACGGGAAAATGGTAACGGGCGGAGGTTCTACGGCGACTGAGATTGCGCTCGCACTGAGGGAATACGCG
The DNA here is from genome assembly GCA_022848825.1 of Thermoplasmatota archaeon. GTDB lineage: Archaea > Thermoplasmatota > Thermoplasmata > RBG-16-68-12 > JAGMCJ01 > JAGMCJ01. The sequence continues at coordinate 3,521 of JAJISH010000168.1, read as the reverse complement.
GCCTCCGTTGGCGGAAGGGAGCAGATTGCAATCAACGCCTTTGCCGATGCGATTGAGGTAATTCCGAGGACGCTCGCCGAGAACGCAGGTATGGACCCGATAGACACTCTGATCGACATGAGGAAGGAGCACAAGAAAGGAAAGAAGACTTTCGGAGTGAACGTCCTAGAAGGGAAGCTCTCCGACATGATGAAGGAAAACGTCATAGAGCCGATTCGCGTCGGAACTCAGGCGATTCAGTCAGCGACGGATGCCGCTGTGATGATCCTGAGGATTGATGACGTCATCGCATCGAAGGGAACCGGGGCCTCCATGCCGGGAGGACCAGGCGGAGAGGACGACGACTACTAGCCCCCCTGCGTACCTTTCACTGGCTCGAACACTAGAAGGAGCAGCCTAGATGCCAAGCCCGGCTGAGAAGTCCAAGCAGCAGAGTACGAGAGTGCTGCAGTCGAAGATTACCAAGCTCAAGAGGGACCTCAAGAAGCAGACGGAAGATGCCGAGGAATGGCAGTCGAAACTCGTCTATCTCCAGGCCGAGTTCGAGAACCTCAAGAAGCGAGGCGACAGGGAAAAAGAGGAGTTCACGAGACATGCGAACAGACGGCTCTTCGAGAAGCTTCTGCCAGTACTGGATGACCTGGACTCCGCCATCAGCTCTATGGATGAGTGCGACAGTGAGTCAGCTCAGGGGATCGGAATGATAAGAACGAACTTTCTCGACTTGCTCAAGAGCGAAGGCCTGGAAGAGATGGAGTGCTTGGGAGAGGCCGTGGACCCGTACAAGCATGAGGTCGTTCACACAGTGTCGGACGATTCCGCGGAGGACAATACCGTGGCAGAGGTTGTCCAGAAAGGGTACGTTCACGGTCACAGGGTGATCAGGCCGTCAAAGGTCATTGCCGTTAAGAACACGGGGGAATGAAATGGCGAAGATAATTGGTGTTGATTTAGGGACAACGAATTCCGAAGCAGCATATCTGGAAGCGGGAAGACCGAAGATCATCCCCAGCGCTGAGGGGAGCACTTTCGGAGGGAAGATGTTCCCTTCCGTTGTGGCCTTCACTGAGGATGGCGAGAGAATAATCGGGGAACCTGCGAAGAGACAAGCGGTTCTCAATCCAGAACGCACGGTGATGAGAATAAAGAGGAAGATGGGAACCGACCACAATGTCAAGATCGACGATAAGGAATTCACACCGCAACAGATCTCGGCGATGATTCTCCAAAAGATCAAGACGGACGCTGAGGCTTTCCTCGGGGAAGCGGTGAAACAGGCTGTCATAACCGTCCCCGCATACTTCAATGATAACCAGAGGACCGCCACAAAGGACGCTGGTGAGATCGCGGGTCTGGAGGTCTTGCGACTGATTAACGAACCCACCGCCGCCTCTCTTGCCTACGGCCTCGACAAGGCCGGTGAGCAGAAGCTCCTCGTTCTCGACCTGGGAGGAGGAACGTTCGACGTGACCGTGATGGAAATCGGCGATGGAGTCTTTGAGGTCGTGTCCACAAGCGGAGACACTCAACTCGGTGGCACAGACATGGATGACGAGATCATCGATTGGGTTCTCGACAGCTTCAAGAAGCAGGAAGGCATCGATCTCTCAGAGGACAGAAACGCACGGCAGAGAGCCCGTGATGCGTGTGAGAGGGCCAAGATCGAGCTGAGCAGCACTCTCACGACGACGATTAACCTCCCTTTTATCGCTCAGAAGGACGATAAACCCAGGCATCTGGAGATCAAGCTCACAAGGGCGAAGCTGGAAGAGCTCGTGGAACCTGTCCTGAAGAGGTGCGAAGCTCCCATTCGACAAGTCCTGAAGGATGCGAAGCTTGATCCGGGAAATATTGGAAAGATCATCCTTGTGGGTGGTCCGACGAGAATGCCCGTTGTTCGCGAGCGGTTCGAGAAGATTCTGGGCAAGAAGGCGGAAAGAGGTGTGGACCCCATGCAGTGCGTTGCGATGGGTGCGGCCATTCAGGCAGGGATCCTCGCGGGCGAGGTCAAGGACCTGGTTCTGCTCGATGTCACTCCTCTCTCACTCGGACTTGAGACGCTCGGAGCGGTCACGACCCGCCTGGTGGAGAGGAACACAACGATTCCGACCAAGAAAACGCAGATATTCACGACGGCTGCTGACGGACAGACCAGCGTCGAAATCCACGTTCTTCAAGGTGAGAGGGAAATGGCCGCAGACAACACAACCCTCGGAAGATTTCATCTCATCGGCATCCCGCCCGCTCCGAGAGGCATCCCTCAGGTCGAGGTCTCATTCGACATCGACGCAAACGGCATACTCAACGTCTCGGCGAAGGATCTCGGAACCGGGAAGGAACAGCAGATAACCATAACCGCATCTACGAAGCTCTCGCAGGAAAAGATAGACGAGGCGACGAAGGAGGCCGAGAAGTACGGCGAGGAGGATGCGAAGAAGAGGGCGGCCGTAGAGGCCAGGAACCAAGCCGATTCCCTCGTGTATGCCACGGAAAAGACCCTCAAGGAGATGGGTGACAAGCTGACCGATGGCACCAAGAACGCGGTCCAAGCCGCCGTGGACGACCTCAAGAAGGCCCTCGAGGGCGACGACGTCTCGGAGATAAAGGCCAAGACAGAGAAGCTCATCGAGGAGTCACAGAAGATCGGGTCGGAGATTTACCAGCAGGCGCAGGCACAGCAAGCCGCCGCTCAGGCCCCACCCGCAGAGGAAGAGAAGAAGGAAGGCAAGGACAACGTCGTGGACGCTGAATACAAGGTCGTCGACGAAGACTAAGGTTTAATACTCTGCCCTTTTCTTATGCCTACTGTGGCCAAGCGGGACTATTACGAAGTGCTTGGAGTTGACAAGACGGCCTCTGAGCGGGAGATCAAGAAGGCCTACAGGGGACTCGCGAAGAAGCACCATCCGGACCTCAACAAGGATGACACGAAGGCCGCGGAAGAGAAGTTCAAGGAGATATCCGAAGCATATGAGGTCCTCGCGGACGTAGAGAAAAGACGGGCGTACGATCAATTCGGGTTCTCTGGGGTCGAGTCACAATTCGGAAGAGGCGGGTTCACCTGGTCCGACTTCACTCATCACCGCGACATAGAGGACATTTTCGGGAGGGACATCTTCAGGGACCTCTTTGGGGAGGGCATTTTCGACGGCCTCTTTGGCGGGCGGAGAATGAGGAGGGGCCCGCGAAGGGGTCACGATCTCAGGATGGATGTGGAGACCGACCTGAAGGACGTGGTGAGCGGTGTGAGAATGAACCTGAAAGTACCCCACTCAGCGAGGTGCAAAGAGTGCAACGGGACCGGCGCGGAGGGAGGGAAGACAGCCGTATGCACCCAATGCAGCGGGGCGGGCCAGATACGCAATGTCTCCCGGCAGGGATTCAGCCAGTTCATACGGATCACGACGTGTCCCATGTGCAGGGGATCAGGTTCCACATTCGACAAGCCGTGTGATAAGTGTGGTGGAAGAGGGTCGGTTCGGAAGACGAGCTCGATAGAGGTCAACATCCCGAAAGGAGCG
>JAJISH010000167.1 GCA_022848825.1 Thermoplasmatota archaeon | reverse complement strand
CTTGAAGTCGTCCTCCATGCGGATCCTCACGTCCTTGGAGAGCGAGCCGTGGTGGACGCCGACGTTGGGACCGCCCTTCCAGTGACTGAACCTGGACGCCAGGAACTCGGCCGTGTCCCGCGTGTTGACGAAGAAGAGCGTCGACCTGTGTTCCTCTATCAGGGCCCTGCATACTCTCATCGCCGCCGCGTGCTCCTCGCTCATCTTCAGCTTCGACGAGAGCTTGGCGTCCTCCTTCCCTTCCTGCGGGTATCGGACCTCGATCCTCATCCCCTTGGGTATATCGAGGACCACGGTCTCGATCTCCCGCCCGACCCCCGCCAGGAACGAGGCTATCTCCGCGGGCGAGCCAACGGTGGCGGACAGACCGATGCGCTGGACCTCGTGGCCCGCCAGGCTGACGAGCCGCTCGAGGCCGACGGCGAGCTGCCCGCCCCGCTCATCTCCCGCTAGCTCGTGGATCTCATCGACCACGACGGACCGGACGCTCTTGAGGTGCTCCCGCAGCCTCTTCCCTGTGAACATGATCTGGAACGTCTCGGGCGTCGTTATGAGTATCTGCGGCGGGTTCTTGGACTGCCTCGTCCGCTCGGACTGGGGCGTGTCGCCATGCCTCACGGCCACGTCGATGTCGAGCATCTCGCCGAGGACCCGCATCCGCTCGAGCATGTCGCGGTTGAGCGCCCGCAGAGGTGTAATGTACAGGACGGAGATGCGCTCCGGGTTCTTGTCGAGGATCCAGCTCATCAGCGGGAGCACCGCGGCCTCCGTCTTCCCTATGCCTGTCGGGGCGACGAGGAGGACGTTCTTTCCGTCTGCGATGAGAGGGATCGCCTTCACCTGCGGCTCCGTGAGCGTCTCGAACCCGAGCTTCGTTGCCGCGTCGGAGATCTCCGGTCTGAGGCGCTTCAGGACGTCCATCAGACAATAAACGGTGGACCGCATAAAAAGGTTTGACGCGGCGGCGGGAAATGAGATATACGACACGCTCGTTCTGCAAGCGGTGATTTGTTGCTAGACATGTTTAGGAAGTGCCTGTCCTCTTTTTCGGGCGACTACGCAGAGATGCGGTTCCACGAGAGGAAGTCCACGTACATCCGCATGGCGGCGGGAGAGCTGGAGGACGCCTCCTACCTCAAGAACACGGGAGTGGGAGTCCGCGCCCTGGTCAACGGCTCGTGGGGATTCAGCAGTACGAACGTTCTCGAGCGCAGTGCGATAGAGAGCAGTCTCCGCGACGCGGAGAAGGCCGCCAAGGTCGCCTCCCAGAACCGGACGGAGAAGGTCGAGGGGCTCGCGGACGTCAAGCTGGCCATAGGGACATTCCACCCCGTGGTGAACGACCCAATCGAGAACCACTCCCTGGAGGAGAAGATGAACCTCGTCATAGAGGCCGAGAAGACGGCGAAGGACGAGTCGAAGAACGTGAAATCGGCCATATCGGTCTACTCGGAGCTCGTCGACAGGAAGATAGTGGCCAACACGGACGGGGCCGAGTTCGAGCTCCATGACGTGAAGCCGGAGTTCTACGTCTACGCCATCGCCTCCGAGAACGGCGACAGGGTCGCGGCCGCGAAAACGGCGAGCGTCACGGGCGGCTGGAAGGACCTCTGGCGCAGGAAAGAGCCGCAACAGCTCGCGCTGGATGCCTGCGACCTCGCGTCGAAGCTGCTCCACGCGAAGCACGCGAAGGGCGAGGCGGCCACGGTGATACTGGAACCCTCGCTTGTGGGCCTCATAAGCCACGAGGCGATCGGGCACACCGTCGAGGCGGACTTCGTGTTGTCCGGGTCCATAACCAAGGGCAAGCTCGGGCAGAAGCTCGCGAGCGAACTCGTCACCCTCGTCGACAGCGGGAACCCGCCGGAGGATTCGCACGGCACGGGGAACGTGCTCGTGGACGATGAGGGTGTCCCCGCCAGGACGACGAGGATCGTTGAGGACGGCGTGCTCAAGTCGTACCTGCACGACCGCGAGACGGCCCTGATATTCGAGACCGAGCCGACGGGGAACGCTCGGGCGTTCGAGTACACGGACGAGCCCATAATCAGGATGACCAACACGTACATCCTCCCCGGCGACCACTCGCTGGAGGAGATGATCGAGGACGTGAAGGAAGGATACCTGATGCGCGGAGCGGGGGGCGGACAGGCGGACTCCAACGCCGAGTTCATGTTCGAGGTGGACGAGGCGTACAGGATCGAGAAGGGCGAGGTGAAGGAACTCCTCAGAGGCGTCACGATAAGCGGGCAGGCGTTCGATGTGCTCAAGAGCGTCGATGCCATCGGCAAGGACTTCCTCCTCGACATAGGCGTCGGCTTCTGCGGCAAGTTCCAGAGGGCGAAGGTCGACGGCGGCGGGGGTGCTGTGCGCTGCAAGGCGATCATCGGCGGGAGGCAGGAGGGGTAATGATGCTCGACGTTCTAGATGCATGCAAATACGCGGTCAAGAAGGCCCTGGAGCTCGGGGCGACGGAAGCGGAGGGCTTCGCCGCCGGCGGGAAGGAGATCAACGTCTCCATCGAGAGGAACGAGATCAAGATGGGGAAGAGCCAGGAGCTCTCGGGAATAGGAGTGCGAGTGATCCTGGACCATTCACTGGGCTTCGCGTCGGTCAACGACCTCACCAAGGCGGAGATCGCAAAGGCCGCAGAGAACGCGGTGGGACTCGCGAAACGGGCGCCCCCGCTCAGGTTCAACGAGCTTCCCGGCGTGAAGCCTGTCAGCAAGGTGGAGGGGCTGTACGACCCGAGGAGCAAGGACTTCACGATGGACGACGCCCTGGAGAACGCCACGAGACTCCTGAAGACCGCCAAGGACTACGATCCCAGGGTCACGGTGGATGGCGGCTACTTCTCCGCTGACGTCGGACGCTCCGCAGTGGCCAACTCGAGCGGGGTGGAGGTCACCGAGGAGGCGTGCGCCTTCACGCATGTCATCATCGGCATGGCGGTCGAGGGAGACGACGTCTCCAGCTTCGACTACCGCTTCAACGGGACCAGACGGGTGGACGAGATCGAGGTCGAGACCAGCGCGAGGACGTTGGCGGAGACGGTCGTCAACTCCCTCGGCGCGAAGAAGACCGAGAGCTTCAAAGGAACGGTGATACTGAACCCCAACACGGTGGTGGACCTTCTTGCACCCGTGATCGTTTTCTCCACGAACTCGAACGCCGTGCAGAAGGGCATGAGCAGATTCGCGGGACGCATCGACGACAAGGTCGCCTCGGAGGACCTGACCGTTCGGGATGACGGCCTCATCCCCGGCGGGCTGGGCTCGTCGAGCTTCGACCGAGAGGGACTGCCGCACCGACCGCTCCCGATAATCGAGAAGGGCGTGCTGAAGAACTTCCTCTACAACACGCTCACTGCGAGGAAGGAGGAGCGGGAGAGCACGGGCCACGCATCTGGCGGGATCTCGGGCCCGCCGATGATCGCGACGACGAACCTCATGATCGAACCCGGAGACGCTGACATCGACAGCCTGATCGGCGAGACGACCAAAGGCGTCATCATAAGCAGGTTCTCGGGCGACCCGGACCCGATAAGCGGGGACTTCTCCGGTGCCGTGAAGGGCGGCTACCTGGTCGAGAA
>JAJISH010000166.1 GCA_022848825.1 Thermoplasmatota archaeon | reverse complement strand
GATGGCCTCGGTCGTTCCCTTGCGGAGACGCGATTCCATTCTCACGATGTTCCTGATCTTTTGGACGAAGAAATCGTCCCACTGCGTGAGCTCCAGGATCCTCTTGACGGGGATGCGCCTCCTCAGTGCTTCCGCGATAGCGAACAGGCGTTTGTCCGTCGGGTTGCCGAGCTCCTCCTCCAGCTCCTCCCTGCTCATGTCGAGCCTTTCGAACCCGTCCAGCCCTATGTCCAGGGAGCGCACGGCCTTGAGGATCGACTCCTCCATGCACCTTCCGATGGCCATCACTTCGCCCGTGGACTTCATCTGCGTTCCTATGTGCGGGTCCGCCGAGCTGAACTTGTCAAAGGGCCAGCGGGGGATCTTCGTGACCACGTAGTCAAGTGTCGGCTCGAAGGCGGCGTACGTCCTCCCCGTGACGGGGTTCATGATCCTGTCAAGCGTCATCCCGAGGGCTATCTTCGCCGCGACCTTCGCTATAGGATAGCCGGTCGCTTTGGAGGCGAGCGCGGAGGACCGCGAGACGCGCGGGTTCACCTCGATGACCCTGTAGTCGCTCGTTTCCGGGCTAACTGCGAACTGGATGTTGCAGCCCCCCTCGATGTCCAGTCCCCTGATTATCTTGAGCGCCGATGTCCTGAGCATCTGGTGCTCCACGTCCGTGAGCGTTTGGGCGGGCGCCACGACGATGCTCTCTCCCGTGTGGTATCCCATCGGGTCGAAGTTCTCCATGTTGCAGACGATGATGCAGTTGTCGGCGGAGTCCCTCATGACCTCGTACTCGAACTCCTTCCATCCGAAGACGCCCTCCTCCACGAGGACCTGCTTGATCCTCGAGTAGTGCAGACCCAGCGCCACCGTCCGTTGGAGCTCGTCCCCATCCCTCGCGATCCCGCTCCCCGTGCCGCCGAGCGTGTAGGCGGGCCTTATGATCAGAGGGTAGCCCAACCTGTCCGCGACCCGCAGAGCCTCCTCGATGGACTCGCACGCCTGACTGTCCGGGACGGGCTCCTCCAGGGACTTCATGAGGCCGCGGAAGGCGTCCCTGTCCTCGGATATGCGGATCGCCTCGACGCTCGTCCCAAGGACGCGGACGCCGTGCTTCTTAAGAACCCCCAGCTCGGCCAGCTCCGAGCACATGTTCAGGGCGGTCTGCCCGCCCATCCCCGCCAAGAGCCCGTCCGGCTTCTCCTTCTCGATGATCATCGTCAGGAACTCGGGCGTCAGCGGCTCGATGTAGACAGTGTCCGCCATGTCCGCATCCGTCTGTATCGTGGCGGGGTTCGAGTTGACGAGTATCGTCTCATACCCCTCCTCCCGCAGGGAGCGGACCGCCTGGGAGCCTGAGTAGTCGAACTCGGCCGCCTGCCCGATGACTATGGGGCCGGAGCCGATGACCAGGATCCTTCTGAGCTTGCTAGGCACGGTCCGCCTCCATCATTTCCATGAACCGGTCGAACAGGCTCAGGCTGTCATGCGGGCCCGGCGACGCTTCAGGATGGTACTGGACCGAGAACACTGGTAGGCTCTTGTGGCGGAGCCCCTCGATGGTCCCGTCGTTGAGGTTCCTCTCCGTCACCTTCAGCTGCTTCGGCACACCGTCGCTCACCGCGAACCCGTGGTTCTGGGAGGTTATCCTCACCTTCTTCCTCGAATCGATGACGGGGTGGTTGCCGCCCCTGTGCCCGAACTTGAGCTTGAACGTCTCCGCGCCCAGGGAGAGCGCGAGGAGCTGGTGCCCCAGGCAGATCCCCATTATCGGGAGCTCTCCGACGAGGCGCTTGAAGGAATGAGCGGTCCTCTCCATCATGGCGGGATGGGCGGGGTCCCCGGGGCCGTTCGATATCAGAACGCCCTCGGGCTCGAGCTCCAGGACACGCTCGGCGGTGGTGCCGTAGGGCACTCTGATCACCTCAGCCCGCGACGCGAGGTTGCTGATTATGCTCCTCTTCGTCCCGCAGTCCACCAGGACTACCCTCTTGCCCCCGGAACCGTAGCGGTGCGCCCGCCTGCAGCTCACTTCCGCGACCAGATTGGACTCCGCGGGGTGCTCCATCTCTCTGACCCGCTCAAGGACGTCCTTCGGTCTCGCGTTCTTGGCGGTGCAGACGGCTGCCTTCAGCGTCCCGTGCTCCCGTATCTTGATGGTCAACATCCTGGTGTCGACGCCGGAAATGCCCGGGATGCCGTGCCTGAGCAGGAACCGGTGCAAGCTCATCCTCGACGTTCGGTGCGAGGGCGTCGTGCAGTTCTCTCTCACGACGAACGCCCTGGGCTGGATCCTGGGCGACTCGAACGTGGAGGCGTCCACGCCGTAGTTCCCAATCAGTGGGTACGTCATCATGAGGATCTGGCCGCGATAGGACGGGTCCGTCAGGGCCTCGCAGTAACCCGTCATGTTCGTGTTGAAGACGATCTCCCCGTACGCCGTCCCGCTTGCACCAAAAGAGACACCCTCGAGGACCGTTCCGTCTTCGAGTACCAGGAACCCTCTCATTGGATGACCTTTGTGGGATAGCCGTCCTTGCATTTAGGGTTATCGAATCCCTGCGGCATTCGCGTCCGGGACAGGGCAAATAGGTTTTATACGGAAATCACTTGTTCAACTGAGGTGGAGTATCTTGGCCAGGAAGCTTCTGTTGTTGTCCTTGGTAATGCTGATTGCCGTGTCCCTTTGCGCGCAGGTCACCGCTCAAGACCTCGCGGAGGTCCATGAGGTGGATGTCTATGACAAAGACCTCGAAGCGGGGCAGAAGGTGACCTTCAGGTGGCTGATCTATAACAAGAACATATCGAGCATCCTTGTGACGGTCGAGGGGAGCCCCTTGAGCGGCGTGGATTGGTCCGCATCCCTCAGCCATACGTATTTCGTCATAAAGCCGGACGAGTCCGCTAACGTCACGCTTGACGTCGAGTCCACAATGGACGTGAACGCAATGACCGTTCCCTTCGACGTGTGGCTGAACGAGACGCTCGCCGCGGACCCGGTGATAGTGGAATCACATCCGATGAACGCCACGGTCAACTTCCTCGTGGCCCCGATATTGCCGGAGCCGGAGAACAAGATATTCGGATTCTGGGACAACCCGCTTCCAGATCCCTTCAACGAGCGATGGATGACGTTCATCATCACCATACTCATCTGGGCCGGAATCGCGGGCCTGGTGATAGGGATAATCGACCCAAACATAAAGCGCCTTGCGAAGAAATCCGAGAACGAGCTGGATGACATTGTCTGGAACATCATCAGGTTGCCTCTTTTCGTGATAATCGTGTTCTACGGCTTCATCAATTCGCTCGTCATCTTGGGCCTACCTCACGAGTACACGGACCCCGTTTCCCTGGTCCAGAGCATTGTCGTTGTGCTCATCCTCACCTGGCTCGCGTACAGGATCTTCTCAGGAATTCTGACGTACTACGGTCAAACGGTGGCCCAGAAGACCCAGACGAATCTGGATGACGTGCTCGTGCCCGTGATCAAGAAGATCGGCGGCATACTGATAT
>JAJISH010000165.1 GCA_022848825.1 Thermoplasmatota archaeon | reverse complement strand
TTTCTTCGGAACCGGCCTGTCCGGCTTCTCGAGTTTCTCCCCGGGGACGGCCTTCTTCTCTACAGCGGGCGCCGCGGCTGCGGGTTTCGCTGGCGGCTCCTTTGCGGGCGGTTTCTTCGCTGGCGGGGCCGCCTCAGCCTCGACGTCCTCGAAGAGGGTACCGCACTTGTGACACACCTTGGCCGTGACGGAGTTGAGCGTTCCACAGGACGGGCACGCGCGTGAGCCCATCTTCCTCATCTCCTCTTCTTCCTTGAGCCATCCCTCGAAGGTCACGAATGTTGGCTGCGTCTTCCACCAAGACTGGAACTCCCCCTCGCTGAGGGTTCGTCCAAGAGCCTTGTCGGCCTCAGCGCGGAACTTCGCAACGACCTCATCGTACTGCATCCTCATCTTCTCGCGGTACTCCTCCATCTCGAGCTCTCCGGTCGCGAACTCCACGCCGCACTCGGGACATACCTTGACACCGAGGGGGATCCAAGCTCCGCAACTGCTGCACTTCGCCAGGTCCTTCTCGAACTCCACGCCGCACTTCGGACACTTCTCGCTCGACTCTGGGATGAAGGCTCCGCAGTTCCCGCACTCGACAAGCTTGCCGAGTCCGACGTACTTGAGATAGACGGTGATGGCAACGATGATGACGACTATGATTATGATGATGATGAGCCAGAGCCAGATCGGAATCCCAAGGAACGTCCCCTCAAGCGGCCCGACTACCTCCTCGACCCTTATCGTCACTGTGGCATCTGTGATGGAGGCAATGTCGGTCGAGGCTTCGAGAGTGAATGTGCCCGAAATGTCGTCAGGGATCTGGAAATTGGTGATGAAGAATTGGCCACTGGAATCGGTTGTTGTGTCCACCGTAGCCGTGGTACCAAGGAGCTCGATATGAACTGTTATTCCAGGTATCGGATCCCGTGCATTCGTCTGGACACGGCCTCTGATGAGTATCGTCGCGCCGGGCTCGTATTCCGTGTTGTCCGGCGGCTGGCTTATCGTTATGAAGCCTTCAGGAGGAACGACTTGCAGGGATATCGTGACGTTGTTGTTCGAGTCGTCGCCCTCGGTGACCTGGTTTGCCGGATCTACTGCCACAATGAGGTCGAAGGTCCCTGTGTCGGGCAGGCCGTCTGGGACGGAGAGCTCGAAGTCACTGTACGTGTCGCCTCCGATGTACAGATCGGACAGGCTAGCAATCATGCTGGCGGTGCTTTCGATGTATGCTTCAATGGTGAACGACGAGACAGAGCTCTCACCGAGGTTGTAGACCCTGACGGTGAATGAGAATCCCTTGGCCTGTGTCACGTTCGGTGGAGATCCAAGACCCATGATGCTCGTCGAGTCCACCATGAGGTCTGACTCTGAAAGGACGGACTTCGTAATCGATGCATCGTTGTTGTTCCAGTTGTAGTCCGTGTTCTCGATAGTGAGGTTGTCCGTGTAAGCGATTACTGTTATCTCATGAGGCCCTGACTGCTGGGCGGCCCATTCAACCATGGCAAGGGCAGATCCGCTGGACTTGATGAGGGGAATCGTGTCGTTGCCTATCGATACACCGTCATCGAGGAACTCCACTCTCACATTCGTCGCTTCAGCCGAGCCGATGTTACGAACCTTCGCCTGAATGGTTACCGATGAGAAGACCGGAACCTGTGTCGGAATCGTAATGATGTCCTCCACCGGAACTTCGAGGTCTGGCCAGCGGAACATCGTGACTAATTCCATATCGATGTTGTTCAGCTCGTTGACCTCATTGATCGTTTCATACATATCTACGAAGACGGAGACCTTGTTTCCGGCAGCGATCATCGTGGGTTCGCCTGGATTCCATGTGACAACAGCGTTTGCCGTACCGTTCGCCGGTATGTCGATTATTGCTACGCCTATGAAGTATGCTGCGAACGTCGACGGTTCGTTCTGCATGATGCCGTCCTCGTCGGGATCGATGTCAGTGGCGAAGAAGTAAACCTCAATATTCCTCGTCGTAATCTTGCCGTCATTGTGAATGGCGGCTGAGATATTCAGAGCCAGGTTGTACGGCTGGTCGTTCGAGATACCGTTGCCGCCGATGAAGCTGATTCCCTCATGCCAGAACTCGGGAGTGAGGGCCGAGAACACAAGCCGGATGGTCGTGTTCGACTTGACGCTGTCAGCGATGTCCTTGTCTGGATAGTAGTCCCTGCCCTCAACTGGAAGGTACTTCGACCCGTTTGCTTTGTATGTCCAGGGCTCGTAGTGGTCCACGACGAACCTTACCTGCGAAAGCGCGCGGTACAAGTAGCTGCCCTCTGGAAGGAACACGTTTTGCACGGGATTGCCCTGATCGTCGACTGCCACACTCCAGTTGAGCGTGGCCGCGTCAAGATGATAGAGCGTGACGTTCGACGTCGGAAGCAATGCTCCTGTGCCGTCAACAAGCTCGACCGTAAGCCAGTAATAGACCGAGACCTTGGCGCTTCCAACGATCATGTTGGTCCACCAGTCCTCGCCGACAGGGATGTACGTCTCCACATCCGTAAGCCAGACCCATTGGTCACCGCCGAAGACGAGCTGCTGGTCCAGACCCGGATCGGCGAAGGACACGTTCCTTATGTCGAAGTCGAGCGTGCCGACATCACCGTCGTCCGTGTTCAGTGAGAGCGTGCCAACGGTCCAGAAGATCGTGTCCCATATGTATGACGTATTCTGAGTGTAGATGAACACGACATCCCCGGTGAGGTCCACGTTCTTGAGCGAGACATCGAATCCTGTTGCCCTGATGTCCCCATCGAGCATCGTGTCCTTGAAATCTATCCTCCCGTTCCCTCGGGTGAAGAGGGCTCCCTTTCCATGGATCTGCGAGTCCAGGAGCACCTGGGAGTCCTGCTCGGTTATCAGCTCTCCGTCGTCCAGCACGCAGACGTTCAGAGGCCAGTTGTTGTCGAAGTTGGTCTTCAGGTCACTGTTGATGAGGGTCAAGCTGCCTCCGTTCTGGATCTTCACGTAATGCCTGCCAACGCCCGGTCCAGACTGAGTCACCGTGAGTTCCGAGTTGATGAACACGATGTTGCCCGTAATCACGAGGTTATCGGTTGGTGCGACGGACACCGAGTCCATTGTCTTGTCAAGCGACCAGATTGTTTGTAATCCTGTATAGACTATGTACTGAGCGATCACCGTGTTATCATCGTCGTTGCTCTCCCTTATCGCGTCGGTCGGGTCGACTACGACCGTGATCTCCCCGTAACCGGGACTCCCGGCTGCTGTGGACAACGGGCTGGTTGCTAGGACCGTGGCCCCTGCTGCCAGGGTCGACGGGGACGTCCACGTTCCCACGGAAACGCCGTCTATCCAGAAGGCCACCTCGAAGATGGCGGCGTCGGCCTGACCTGCGTTGGAGATCCAAGCGTCAGCCCGGATGTTCTGGCCTTCCGATGGACAGGGATCGTCCGGAGATACGTAGTCCGAGATTATGACGAGATTCGCGACAGGAATTACCTGGATGTCCCAGGTCGCTTCGTTGTTGTCCTCACTGATTTCCTGCACCGTGTCCGTCGGATCGACGACGACGCGAATTGTGTAATCGCCCACAGCAATGGGCGTCCACTCGGTCTCCAGGAAGACGGGTGTTTTGTTATCTAACCTGTCTGAGTAGGTGATGAGATCGATGGTGTCCGCTCCGACAAAGAACTCCACGAAAAACTTGTTCGTCACATCAGCATTGCCCTGATTCTGAATCGTTGCAGTAATCGTCAATGGGTTGCCAGGATAGCCCTGACCTGGGGCGGTAATGAAGACAACGAGATCGGGATAGAGGGGCTCCACCGTTATGGGCAGGGTCTTCATGTTGTTGCCCTCATTCGACTCCTGGATTACCCCGCCGGTGTCGACGGGCGGGTCAACATCAACGACGACAAGATGGGTTCCCACTGTCGCATTGATCCATACAGCCGAGCAGTCGGCTGAATCGCCTATGTCCAGCATTCTGATGAGGCAGGATTCCAGGATGGTCGCCCCCACCGTGAAGTCCACCCAGATATCGATGGCTGGCCATGAACCCACGTTCTCGACCGTTGCCCAGATGGTCACATTGTTACGAACGTGGATTACCGCGGGATCTGTCCAGACGACCGTAGGTGTAAGGTCTGGCTCAGGGAGGACCAGCCCAATGAGAAATATGTCCAGCACGTATGTGTTATCGGACTCGGTCAGCGCTGGGTACGGGTTGAAAGCCATGGTTGCGAAGCCTGTGAACGTAAGATAGGTGGCAGACGCGTTGTAGTTGCCGATGAACTCGGTGTTCGGGAATGTGGGCTGCTGCAAGGTGCTGTTC
>JAJISH010000164.1 GCA_022848825.1 Thermoplasmatota archaeon | reverse complement strand
AGGGAGTCACTCGGGCACGCCTCGCAGTCAACGACATCAGTTCGGACAACATTGCCTGGGACAGGCCCGAAATCCCCATCGACCCCAGTGCCGACCAATTGATCACTCGCCTCGCAGACAATGGGATGACATTGACCTATGTGCTCACGTTCTGGGACAAGGAATACGTGGCGCAGGGAGGGGAGCTGCCACTTCATCGATTCAAGACCGAGGAAGAGATCCAGCGCTACCTGGATTACGTGCGCTACACGGTCCGCGAGCTGAAGGATCGTGTGGAGTACTACGAAATATGGAACGAGCCAGACAACGGGGGACCACTCCAAGAGATTGAGCTCGAGGACTACATCAATCTCGCCGTGAGGGCCGTTCCCGTTATTCGGCAGGAGTACCCAGACGCCAAGATCGTGGTGGGCAGCGTCGGCCCTCTTCACGAACAGAGCACTTCCGACTACTTCTGGCCCATCATTAGATCAGACGATTTGATGCCTTTGGTCGATGTCGTGTCCTGGCACGGGATGTACAACACATCTCCGGAGTACGACTTGTTCAGAGAGTATTACTACGGCTATCCATCCATGGTGGAGGAGATACGGCAGACCGCCCAGTCCCACGGGTTCACTGGGGAGTTCGTATCCGACGAGTTGAGTTGGAGAGACAGGGCGACCCCAGAGCCGCTCGACCTGTACAGCACGGAGATAGAGAGCGCAAAGTACTACGCCCGAGGAATCCTGATGCACCTCGGCTTGGGTGTTGCTGTGTCGCAGTTCTACGTAGTTCCAGCCCCTGATGAACACCCACAACTGGCGCTTCGGACAATCCGGAACCTGTCGACAGTCATGGCCGGAGCGGTGCCGATCGATCTGACCGTGAGTGTTGAGAGCGAAGCGGAGGACATCGTCACCTACGGGTTCTCCCTATCGAACGGGGATCTTCTCATCGCCCTATGGGCCGACGGTGTGGCTACTGATGTTGATCTCGGGTCGGAGGCCACGGTGATTGTTTCGGGGATAACCGCCGAAACGACGACGGTGACGGATGTCGTGGACGGCTTCGAGAAAGAGCTGATCACAGACGCCGACGGCGGGAACTTGGTCATTCGCGACCTCCTCGTCAAGGACTCCCCTTTTGTCCTTCGCCTATCAGAAGTTTCCCTCCCCTGAGCTGACGACGACCGGTGGCGCCGCCAATACGCGCTGGCATGGGCCAGCGTGAAGCGATGTCACTCGTCTGAGACAAGGCTGAAGGCTACGCCTGAGGTGGTGAAGTCTTGACAGGGGTGCTGAAGGGCTACTGACATTTCCATCGCCTGGGGTACGGACTCTCAAGCACAACCCACGTTCCCTCGACCTGCGCAGCTGAGGAGGATGCGGAAGCGGCCTTCACTTGGTCGACCGGCGTGCTGGGTCGTGTCTTGTGACACATCGTCGGCCCGCGTATGCTTGCGTTCACGTTATGAAGGCGAAGTCTCTTGAGACCCAAGAGCGCCTTCTGCACAACTCGAGGGGAGAATTCATGGTCGATTTCAAAGAGGCGAACGCCACGTTGCCCGCTAGCGACATGGTACGAGCGACGGCTTGGTACGCCGACAAACTGGGACTAGAACCGACGGAGTCCGGAGAAGTAGGTGCTTTCTACGGCGTAGGCTCCGGCCGCTTTCTGCTCTACCCGAGTCAGTCCGCCGGGACCAACCAGGCCACGGCAATGAGTTTGGAGGTCGATGACCTTGAGTCGGCAGTAGCCGAGTTGAAGGCCAACGGTGTTGTGTTCGAGAACTACGACATTCCGGGCGTCGAGACCAAGA
>JAJISH010000163.1 GCA_022848825.1 Thermoplasmatota archaeon | reverse complement strand
GTCGTCGAACGTGCCGTTTCGCCTCGCCGCCTCCCGTGTCCGCGCAACGCACTCGTTGGCGACCTTCCTGAGCCCGTTCCTTCCCAGGACCGAGATGTAGACCGCGGAGGCGATTGCCATCAGGGACTCGTTCGAGCAGATGTTGCTCGTCGCCTTCTCCCGCCTGATGTGCTGCTCCCTCGTCTGCAGGGTCATGCAGAATGCCCGGTTGCCGTCGGCGTCATCGGTGATCCCGATCACCCGCCCGGGCATCTTCCTCACGTGCTTCTGGAGGCATGCGAATATCCCCAGGAGCGGCCCGCCAAAGCTCGGATAGGAGCCGAGCATCTGACCTTCGCCGACGACGATGTCGGCGCCGTGGTCCCCCGGCGGCTTCAGCAGCGCGAGGGATATGGGGTTGACGCCCGCTATGAGCATGGCGTCCCCTGAGACGTCCCTCACAGCGTCGAGCTCGTCCTCGATAATGCCGAAGAAGTTGGGACTCTCGAAGTACACGCCCGCCGTCTGGTCGGAGACGAGGTTGCTCAGGTGCTCGACGTCTATCTTGCCCGTCTCCTTGTCGTAGTCGAACGCCCTGACCCTTATCCCAGGCCCCTTGCAGTAGTTGGCCAGGACACTGTGCTTGTCCCAGTGCATCGCCCTCGGGACGACTATCTCTCTCTTGCGGGTCAGGCGGGCGGCCATGAGCGCTGCCTCCCCGATGGCGGTCGACCAGTCGTACATGGACGTGTTCGCCGCCTCCATCCCCGTGAGCTCGCATATCATGCTCTGGTACTCGAAGAGCGCCTGCAGCATTCCCTGGCTGGCCTCGGGCTGGTAAGGCGTGTAGGACGTGTAGAACTCCGAGCGGGAGAGGATCTCATCGACGAGCGCGGGCACGTAGTGGTTGTACACCCCTCCGCCCAGAAAGGCCGGCATCTCGCTGATGCTCTTGTTCCTGGAGAGCACTGCCCCGACCTCGTTGAGGACCTCCATCTCGCTCTTGCCAGGGGGCAGGCCGATCTCCTCGACCCTGATTTCCTCGGGGATGTCCTCGAAGAGCTCGTCGATGGATTTCATGCCCAGCGACCTGAGCATCTCTTCCTCTGAGTCCATGTAAACCCTCTAGGAATTGCCTATGCACTATAAATCTTCACCCGCCAGACGCGACCTTGATGAGCTTGACCCTGTCACCGTTGTTCAGGACGACGTCCATGGGGACCGGGCTGCCATCCCTCACCAGGATGTGGGCGTCCGGCTTCAGATCAAGCGCGTGGACGACATCGAATCCACTGGCCTCGTCTGGGAACTTCATCGTCTTCCTCTCGCCCGAAGGCAGCAGTTCGACGTGGACCTTCATACCGATAGTGTTATTTCCGCATTCCCTAATAGCTTTTGCACCAGGCCGAGGTAGCTAAGTCCGGCCTACGGCGGTGGCCTCGAGAGTCTCGACGATCGAGACAGCCACTGGTGCTTTGCACCGCGGGAGTTCGAATCTCCCCCTCGGCGCTTAACTAAAGGTTCAAATCCTACCGATGCGATACACTCTCGATGAGTGCAAGCATTGACCTCTACAACTACAAGGGGAAGTTGAAGAGGAAGTTGAGTATGATCAAGGGTCTGAAGGATATCTCCAAGGATTCCAAGGATAAGATTCTCAAGTTCCAGCGGGACCGAATCGCAGAAGGGATAGGACACGCTCGGATTCTGCGGTACTTAGATGACCTGCCGAAGCTCGCTCGCATGTTGGACAAGGACTTCCAGGATGTAACTGCAGAAGACTTGCGGCGAGTTCTTCATGAAGTCGAAGAAGGGGATCTGGCAGAAGCATCAAAGACGGAGTTCAGAAAGACGATCAAGGTGTTCTACAGATGGTTGAACGGGGGAGAGAGATATCCGGAATGTGTTGAGTGGATCAAGACGACTGATAAGAGAAACAACAACAAGCTTCCTGAGGAGCTTCTGACAGAAGAGGAAGTCAAACGGATGATCTCAGTCGCCTGGACTCCTCGAGACCGGGCGATCATATCACTGCTCTGGGAATCTGGATGCAGGGTTGGGGAACTTCTCAACATGAGAATCAAGCACGTCTCCTTCGAGGAGGACCTCACTCGAATCGCCATCCATGGGAAGACCGGTGCGAGGCGCGTTCCCTTACTGGATTCAACTCCCTATCTCGCGGAATGGTTGGATAATCACCCTCAGAGGGAGGATTCGGACGCGTTTCTCTGGGTAGGGATTGGGACCGTTGGAAGAGGCCAATACCTGAAGTATCCAGCACTCAGGAAGATGCTCGTCCAGGTCGCCAAGAAGACGAATGTTAAGAAGAAGGTGAACCCTCACAACTTCAGACACAGCAGAGCTACGTTCCTGGCAAACCATCTGACAGAGGCCCAGATGAACCAGTATCTCGGTTGGGTTCGAGGTTCGGACATGCCTGCGACCTATGTGCATCTGTCGGGAAGGGATGTCGACGACGCCATACTGAAGATGAGGGGACTGAAGTCCAAAGAAGCGGAAGTGAAGAGCACTCTGGCCCCGAAGAAGTGTCCCCGGTGTGACCTGGTCAACAAAGCCACAGGCAAGTTCTGTAACAGATGTGGAGCCATCCTCGATGTTCAGACTGCCATGGCAATGCAGGATGAAATCGAAGGCCTGGATGAGAAGTTCTCGACATTACTCCAGGACGAAGACGTTCAAAAGCTACTGATGAGGAAGATGGTCGAACTCGGGATAAAGTAGACAGGTTCTCCCTTTCTTGTCTCTTCATCCGGCAAAGCGGTTTGGAGATCTCTTGTCAACAAGTCCAGAGAGGCATCTCACAAACAAGAAGCCAGAAGGCTTAACTACACTCAACGCATGCCTATGCCGTTGCGGTGGTGGAGCATTTTAATCCCTCCACAACATCTGCCATCGCGACATCCCGTCTCCACGTTACGAATCCGAGGTTGGCTCCAGACTGTGTGGATTTGGGTATGTATTGGAGGAAGTGTTCCTTGCAGTGAACGGGCCCTAGTCGGATGTCTCCCTCCTCTGAGGCAAGGAACATCCCGAGGGACCGCTATGGAAGCACATCTTCTGGACTTTGCTCGCCTTCCCTTCGGGAGACTGTGCCTGAGCTTCCGTCTGATGTCCCAAAGGACATCGTCTGGCTGTCAGAGGAGGGGATTGAGCAAAGGATGAATTAGTACAAGTACGTTGGTTGGATACATGCCTGAACCTAGTGACACTCTTCGACAAATCGCAGCAAGAGGCCGCCGTGTCCATGCAAACATGATGGAGAATCTTGAATCACAGAAGTCGATCTCTGGGAATGTCTCAACAGGAGTTGATATTCTCGATTTCTTCTTTGATTTGTCTGGATCCAAGAGAAGAGCTACAAGACTTGGGAAGGCGGTTGCACGAGACAGTGCCCTAAAACGTCAAAGGCAACTCGAAAGGGAAAGCGAAACCTGGGCTTCGCAAGTGAAGGATCACTTGAGTCAGATCTCTGAGCTCAGGCGCGGCCTCACAAGAAAGGGGAATAGCTCTCATCTGACACGAGGATTTATGCGAAGCCAGCAGTTCGTCAAACCCACAACCAAGCTAGCTCACGGCATCACATTCCTCGAAGCGCTTTCGGAGAGACGATTGGTTTGGAACGAGGATATACCCGACATACTCATTGAGCCTCGCCGTCAGAAGGAGAAGGAATTGGACAAAACCGATGCTCGAAGATTCACTGCTCCTGCCATTGTCGACGAAAACTCGCTCACTACACTTCTATCGGGGCATCCGTCGGAACTCGAAGCAGTTCTAGGAGCATTCGCTGTCTACAAAGCAAGAACCCCAGATTCTGGGCGACAAGCACTCAGTTCATGCCGGAATGCCATCGAGAACCTTGTGAAGAAGTTGTCCGGTGAAGCAAACTGGTCGAGAGGATTGGAGAAACTCGTTCCTAGCGAGACTCGCCGAAGGACAGTGCGACAGGCATATAGCTTTCTCAGTGCCTATGGCACTCATGGGATAGCGAGTCCCTCAAACGCTGATGTTGAGTTAGGTATGAGGATGACAGTGGCAATAGTCCAATCACTACTTGAGTGGGAGGTACAACTGACAGAATAGTGGGAGGACCTTTTTCTGCTGACTATCCCATTGGAACTGATGCAGTCCTCCTTGTGATTCGACATCCTTGCGCGTCAACTCATTCGAGACGCCTCCTTACATATAGCCTTGCTGTCAGAAAAGCCACAGGTAGGTCTTGCACTGGTTGGTGGGCCGACAATGATTTCAGGTCTGCCTTCGACATCTCGCTATTTGAACTCCTGTGGACAGGAATATGAGAATCGTCCATCCATCCCTATGAAGGCGGCCTCCTCCATCGTCCACATCTCTCTGATCTGATTGAGGTCAAATATGCTAACATGGGCATTGCCCCTGACAGTCTCCCCTCCACTTCGCTCCAGCATGTTGTATGACACGAAATAGAGAGTGTTGTTCTCCAAGTACGCTTCTTCAATGGACGAGACAACGTATGGTTCATCGCCATCATAGCCGGGACGAATGTTCCATGTTCTGTTCATAATGAGACCGCCGAACCTCGGTGGGGTTTCGTAATCTTGGAACTCCCTATCCAAATTCATCACAGATGACATTACGACGGGGAGACCATCACATCCCTGGACGTCACCGCCCAAGTAGAGGTCCTTCAATCCCATGTTGTGTCCAAACTCGTGCAGCATTATCATGAGATTGTCCACTCGATTGGTGGTCAAACCAACGTAGTCTGTTTCCTCAGATTCCTTGGCTATCGTGATTCTGAAAAGAAGACTGCTGGAATCTCCGTAGTATTGAGGTGTTCGAACTGCCCAGGCGGGTATTCTCATAGGAGGGTGTTCCTTCCACCCATAGCCCGTAAGGAAATATATGGGTATCTCGACAGGACCCTTGTCCGGTGGTTGGAAGCTGGCATAGCGCCTTCTGCCGAAGTCCGAGTAGTTAGACACTCCATCATCCTCAATGTGCTCGTACAAGACGCCGTATGTTCGAATGTTGAACAACTCGTCAACTTGGCCAGTGAATACCAGCATTATGGGTTCAATCTCGACAAATGGTATTGGCTCCTCGACCATCACACGCCATCGAACACCTCTGGATTGAAGGAAACGAGGTGTGGGTTCCTCGACTGTATCCTCAATGAGGGGTGGCAGGACGAACAATGCGACCAGCAGGAAAGCCAAGAGCACCGATGTCAAGACTATCCATGGCCACCGAGATCTCAAGTCTTCACTTCTGTTTCGATTTGCCCGGGTTGACACGCAATCACCCACACATAATCATCGTGGAGCTTCTTAGACTTATCACTCAATCAGCTCCAGCATTCAAGCCCCAGTAGTGAACGTTGACATGTGAATCTCCTCAGTTCCTCAAGACCGAGACGTGCAAGAGCCGTCCATGAGTAGAATACTTGAACTCCGCAGTAGATGATGTGCGAAGTTGCAGTGTGGCAAACGAGGAAGTAGGAGGAATCTTAAAGTATTTCGGAGCCATTTCCAAACCTGAGTACTTGTGGTGGGAATGGAGGATTTGGTTCTGGGAATAGTGGGTGCAATCGTAGCCTCAGTTGTTTCGGGCATCATACTTCACCTGATCCTCAAGAGGCGTTCAGAGAAGAAGGGCGAAAGAAAGCAGGTTGCCAAGGTCACAAGCGGTGAGGTCATTCAAGCTCACGACAAGAGCAAGATAATGATTGATAGATCCGTAGGTAAGAAGGTGTTCCGGAGTATAAGTGCAGGTCCCATCACCGAGAAGACTCCACAGCCAAGGTTCCAGAAGGAGAAGCCAAGACCCAAGACCATAAGGAGGTCTGTTGTGAGAGAGATTTCGGTCGAGCCAGGCGACATGGAGAAGATAACTGAGTACATCGAAGAAGGGAGCAGAGTGGAAGGCGTGGCAGATGAAACCGAATCCGATTTTTTCTATTTCTATATAGTGGATGACGAGAATTACGAGTTACTGCGAACCGAAGGAGAACCAAAGAAGCCCTTGTATATGGGTCTTGACAGGGCGACATACCGTTTCAACGTGACGATTCCTCACTCGGGTTTCTGGCATTTCGTATTCGATACTTACGGTTTGAAGGTCAACCGAGAGATAGATTTCAGGTGTGCCATTCTATCGCAAGAAGGGCACAACTCTGTTTGATGTAAGCCCTTTGATGGAGGACTTGTCGCAGTTCTCATTGAAGTCTGTCATTCCTTCCACTCTCTTCAGCCCAGTTGAGCATCGGATGCACATGGGGATTGGCAGGCAACTTGAATGTAGGAACTCCCGGAAGGGTCAGGCATCCGCCTCTTCGACGTGTTCAAGGAGCTTCTCGAAATCCTTCGTCAGCACTCGTCGGATTGCCGCTCGCGCTTTCCGAAAACCGCTATCCACGAAGATTGCACCGAATATGGCCTCAAGCGCTCCGGCGAGCATGACGTGCTTGTCCTTCGCTTGCAGGTTCTGCTTGACACTCCTCCCGATCACCATTCCCTCCTCTAGGCCGAGCCCGGTGGCCACACGACCGAGAACCTTGTTGGTCGTGAGGCCGACGCGCCATCGATGAAGCTCGTCTTTGGCGGCCGTTGGAAACAAGGAGTGGAGTTTGTCCGAAACGACCATGTGCAAGACAGAATCCCCTAGCCACGAAAGTCGCAGAGAGTATGCAACATCCTCCGACGTAACGCCTTTGACGTCTCCGGCGGAAGGATGAATCAACGCACGCCGCAGCAATTCGGGCTCCTCGAAATGGTAGCCGAGTCGATCCTCCAACCATGACAATTCG
>JAJISH010000162.1 GCA_022848825.1 Thermoplasmatota archaeon | reverse complement strand
TTCTCAATGCCTCCAATGGGAACGGGACCTCCTGGCATTCCGTTCCTGTCAATATCACCGTCGGCTGGGGAAATGAGTCGCGATTCTCCACGCCTTCCGGGCAGGGACTGAGGATAAACGCGAGCGATGAGCGTATGGACGCCGTGCAGCTCTCCGCGAGCCAGACCGTGATATCCGCAAGCCAGCTGATCAACGTCACCAGCCAGTCTCTCTGGAATGAGACGGTATCTTTCTCTGTGGATGGGCTTCCTCTCGGATGGGAAGCGCACGTCCGCAATGACACTGCTGAGATTGACACAGTGGACCTGGAGCCAAACGAGACGAAGACGCTCACGTTTGTCATCGAACTGCCACCATACAAGATGCTGATGGAGTTCTTCTACATCGTGTATCTGGAACCTTCCGGGGACGTTAGGGAATCCGTTACGTACGAGCAGAGCTTCTTGTACAACGTCACGGACTACAGCTTGTGGCTCTTCTCCAGAGACAGCTCGACCGTTTCCTCTCCTGCGACCTACTCACATATCCATCATCCTCTGTGGACACTTCCCGATTGGTTGCATTCCATTTACATGTTCGATCCTGATTGGAGCGAATCCGAGGCGGACTTCCACGAGATCATCGGATCCCCATCGGCGGGAGATAGCCTGCAGGTCGTCATCGAGTGGGAGAAGGAGGTTGGAGAGGGCTTTCCGTTATGGATTCTGGCAGCAGTCGTCCTGCTGATCGTCGTTGTGATCGTCCTGGGCCTTTTGTGGAAGAGAAGCCGGAGACCTGAGGAGATGGAGGAGGCCGAGGAACCCAGCGAGGGACCTAAGGCAGTCAAGGGACGAAGAGAGGAAATCGCCGAATCACTCAGGGAAGCGGAGGCGGCCTTTGCCGCAGGTCACATTTCCAAGCCGTTCTACGATGATTTGAAGAGCAAGTACGAGGGAGAACTCGATGAGGTCGAGGAGCAGCAAGAGGACCCAGAAATCGTTGCCCTCAAGGGCGAGAAGGAGAAGCTGCTCAGGGCCATCAAAGGCCTGCAGAGGAAGCGGGATGAGGGAAAGATCTCCGAGAGTGCATTTCAGAGGCTGGTGGAGGACTATAAGAAAAGGGCAATTGACGTCATGAGGCATATCGACCAGAGAAGAGGCTAGGGTCCTGCCCACTATGTCACATGTGGTAAGGCTTATCAGCTGAATCACCATTATGCTCCCCGGAGATATGTCCAGCCACTCAGAGGTGATGGGAAGACGCCGACTGATGAGGTTTCTCATTGCCGGTCTCACGATACTCGCCTTCGTGGCGGTTTATGTCCTCGTTGAGACAGATGTCACCAAGGAGGACCCGGATCCGTCAGACGACTTCTTTGGCACACGGGACGAGGATTGCGCGTCCTGCCACTACTCGACAAACCAGACTCTCGCGGGAGGGAAGCACGCTGGAAGACCTTGCTCAGCATGCCATGATCCCAACATCATCTCCCAGCTCGTTCTGATTAGCGACTGTACTGATTGCCATGGAGAGATGCACGATTACAACCGCACGTCGCAGTGCGTCAATTGCCACGATCCGCATGCGACTGGGTTCACACACGATGTCTCGAACCAATTGTGCCAGGATTGTCATTCAAACGAGACTGCCGAGCTGCACATGGGCCCCCACACTTGGCAGGATTGCACGAACTGCCACCAGAGCCATACGAGCGTGACTGACGAGTGCGACTCATGTCATGGCACGAAGCACAGCGAGTTGGTGCCGGGGGGATATGTGTATCCTGAGTGTCTTGAGTGCCATAATCCAATGAACACGAGCTTCAGGCACGATGTCGAGAACGACCAGTGCATGGATTGCCACTCCGGTGAGTATTGGAAGCTACAGACAGGGGGACACTCGGGAGAGAATTGCACAGATTGTCACCCCAGTCACGAAGAGTTCACGATATCCTGCGATGAGTGTCATGGGCAATACCACGGGTACTCCTATCCGAAGTGTTTGGAGTGTCACGAACCGATGCAGGCAACACCCGGATCTCCGGAGTTCGTTCTATCGCAAGAGGTGATAGCCTTCGCAGTTGTCGCTGTTCTCATTTCCTTGGTGCTCTCGATTCTACTCATAGTCCATATGAGAAAGAAGGAGGAATCGTCAGGTGGCGGAGGAGAGAAGTAGGGTTTCCGGTCTGATATTCCGGATGGGATCCATCTTCACGAGAAGCCGTGATTGGATTATCTCAAGGTCTGGCCTAGAGGAGATGATAAAGGAGACCGAGGAGAAGAAGGTCCCAAAGCACGCCCTGAATCCCATGTTCTGCCTGGGAGGCGTAACCCTCGTGGCTCTGATACTCCTGGGACTGACTGGCCTCTTCCTTGACTCTTACTACGAGCCTTCTGATGTTGAAGAGATGACGGATGTCAGCAGGGCGAAGCTGAGCATACAGAGGATCGTCAATGAGGTACCATTTGGCTTCTACGTGAAGAGTGTCCACAGCTGGGCGGCAAACGTGATGGTGATAACGATCCTCCTGCACACCTTGAGGGTCTTCGCAACAGGTTCATA
This sequence comes from Thermoplasmatota archaeon, assembly GCA_022848825.1. Lineage (GTDB taxonomy): Archaea > Thermoplasmatota > Thermoplasmata > RBG-16-68-12 > JAGMCJ01 > JAGMCJ01. The sequence continues at coordinate 796 of JAJISH010000162.1, read as the reverse complement.
CAAGAACCCTAGAGAGTTAACCTGGCTGATCGGTGTCTTGCTCCTCGTCTTCACATTCACGTTTCTGACGACAGGATATGTCCTTCTCGACGATGCAAGATCTCAATCCGTTGTGACGACGTTTTCGGATTTGATCTACGGCATCCGGGACCTGCCGGTAATCGGCGGTGCATTCGAATGGCTCTCCGCCTGGGCGAATGATCTGTTCATCGGGTCTCCCATAACTGGTGAAGGTGTTCTGGTTCGCGCTCACTGGATTCACACTACAGCATTGCCGTTGGTGACTCTGGTCATATTGCTGGGTCACTTCTACTTGATTAGGAAGCATGGGATAAGTGGTCCGCTATGATTGACGAGGTCGAGGAGACGTCTGGGAATGAAGCCGAGGACGGGAGGCCATTCCTACCCAACCACCTCGTGGAGGAACTCGGCGTTGTATTCCTGGTGACGGGTGTAATCCTTGTGCTGGCGTCTCTCGGCCGAGTCGAAGCTCTTAGGATGCCGCACATCTTCTTTGCTGGGACATTGGGGATGATGAGAGGCGTCGCTCCCTGGTTCGCCACCATCGTCCTGATGGTTCTTGTCATTTTCCTGGTGGCCCTCCCATTCCTGGACAAATCCGAGGAACCGCATCCTCTCAAGAGGAAGTTGTTCGTTCTGATCATCCTGGCGGTCATTGCCATGTGGATAGCGTTCACGATCATGGGGTTCTAGATGAGCGGAAAGGCGAAGATGTCCAGCGGAAGAAGGGTCCTGATGTCCACGATCGTGCTCTTGGTGGTCTCGGGGATCTCCC